>DALYEE010000077.1:0-1578 GCA_031972655.1 Candidatus Magasanikiibacteriota bacterium | reverse complement strand
GCGAGATGCGCACGCCAAAAAGCATAAACTATGTAAGCCCTATAACTACAAAGATTTCTTTTAAACAAGCCATTTTTCAGTCTTATAACATAGTGTTTACTGTATATCCCGCTTCTAGCACTTTGATACATAACTGTACCATATAATATCCCGCTGTCAAGCGGGCCGTAATGGTTCAATAGCTTGGCAACACCCTGGAGTAAAATGGAACCAGGAATTAACCCAAGCAAATATGGCATACACAACAAATCCACAACTGCCGAAGTTGAGAGCCAAAGCCGTTGATATGGTGCAACAAGGTAACGCAATGCGTCAGGTGGCGCGATATTTCGGCTACGAACCAAGTACAATCATGCGGTGGTGCAAGCGCGTCCCATTGCCCCTAGGCGTGCGTGAAATACCGACACGTTCAAGTCGTCCCCATCATCATCCAGCTGAGATAACTCAAGAACTGGTGAATCGAATTAAGGAACTTCGTGGCCTAACTGATGGAAGATGTGCCGAAGTGATTCATCAAATGCTTTTAAATGAAGACAATATTGTCAGTTTAAGCACCGTGAAACGTGTACTTGATCGAACTGGCATGACCAAGAAAAAGAATCCATTTCGTCGTCGCTGGACGCCAATTGCTCGTCCATATGTCACAAAAGAGGGCGACCTTGTGCAGATTGATACGATTCATTTGGCTGAGAACGGGCATGTACAACTATATATCTATACTTTGCTAGATGTATTTTCGAGATGGGCATATGCGCGTGCCGTTGCACACATTGGAGCGAATGCCAGTTTAGAGTTTATTCAACAAGCTTGCAGCTCTGCACCATTCGATTTTAAGTGTTTGCAGTCTGATCACGGTTCTGAATTTTCAAAAACTTTCACCCAAAGAATTAAAATCAAACATCGCCACAGCAGAGTGAGAAGACCCAACGACAATGCTCATCTAGAGCGATTTAATCGAACTATTCAAACAGAACTTCTCAACAAAATCCCTCTTGATGTTCAAAGAATCAACCGTGAATTACCTGGGTATCTAAAATACTACAACGAAGAAAGACTTCATCTCGGATTAAATCTCAAAACCCCTACCCAAGTGTTGCGAAGCTATTGACTAGAAAACGGGTTGCCCTTTTTTAAATCCATTATTATCTGAATTTGGATATCACAAAAAAACTTGTCGGAATCAAATATGTAACTAGCACTTAAAAATGATTAAATTTTAAAATTCT
Source organism: Candidatus Magasanikiibacteriota bacterium (assembly GCA_031972655.1). Lineage (GTDB taxonomy): Bacteria > Patescibacteriota > Patescibacteriia > Magasanikbacterales > GWA2-37-8 > DALYEE01. The sequence goes on along the minus strand of DALYEE010000077.1, from coordinate 352 downwards.
ATTTATGGTTTTTAAAAATTTATTCAATTACCACATTTCCCCCCACCCACAAAAAAAGTCCCGCCTTAGCGAGACTCTTTTTGCCGAAGAAAAAATAATTTATTTTTTCTTGCTAACTTTTTTTACAGCTTTTTTAGCCACTTTTTTTGCAGCTTTCTTAGCTGGCTTTGCTGCTTTTTTTACAGCTTTTTTAACTACTTTTTTCTTTGCTACCATAGAAAAAAAATAAATAATATTATGTCCTGATTGGACTGATACAATCTTATCGCAACCGCGTATCCTTGTAAAGAAGATCGTCAAAATAAAAAATAATATTTTCAATAAAAAATAAAAATTAATTAAAATAAAAAAA
>DALYEE010000076.1:0-1590 GCA_031972655.1 Candidatus Magasanikiibacteriota bacterium | reverse complement strand
ATTTTTTCTACCAAATCTTTTTGACCATCAAATGGGTCAACGAGATATTTATGAAATGTTTCAATAGATGACTTACCAGACAACATTTTTTCCAACACATCTACTGGTAAGGCCATGGCATTCACCGTAAAATCACGACGTTTCAAATCTTCTTCCAAGGTAGTTTGTTCTACCTTTGGCTTTCGAGAATCGGGTGAATACGACTCAGTGCGCGCTCCAGCGAATTCTAGTTCTACTCTATCCTCGCCTTCGCCAATTAAATAACGCGCAGTATCAAAGTCCGGGAACTCGATTAAACTCCCTGCTTGCTTGAAGGTTTCATCCAATTTTTTGGCAAATTCGAGCCCACTGCCGAGCACCACAAAATCCAGGTCTTTTTTCTGCAATCGCTGTAACAAAAAATCCCGCACGTACCCACCGACGATGTACACAGGAGTTTTCTCCTTTTTAGAGAGTGTAGTGATTTTTTTGAGAATGGTAGGCAAGGAAGACACCATGGAAAAGTTTAGAATTTTTATTTAGGATACTCTATCATATCACTTTTGGCTTGAAAAGGCGGTTTTGGTATGGTAGATTTCGTTGGTAATTAAAATTTAAAAAACTATATCTATGAATTTTACTAAAAATACAAAAAAACATTCTATTATCATTTCAGTTCTATTCATTATGTTAATATTAACTGCGGGCGAAAACTTCAGAGCCGGATATGAAGCAGATATAAAAAATATGAATGGTTGTCAAACAAACCTTTTGGGTTGCTGGGGTTTCCCTATAACACTACTAATCTTGGCAGCTTTAATTATTTACGTAACTATTTTATTTATCATTAAGACACAAAATACTAATCAGGTTTTAAAAAAATAAATTTCAGCCTGTTTTAATGTGATGTTCAGTATTCTTCATATTCTATAGAAAAACATACCGGGCTGTAGCGAAGTTGGCTATCGCGCTTGCATGGGGTGCAAGAGATCGCAGGTTCAAGTCCTGTCAGCCCGACCACGAAGGAAACTTCGACCATTCTCCAAAGTAGGAGAATGGTTTTTTGGTTACGAGAGTGACTTTCTTGTCTTTCAAGATCAGGTTCATGTCAGAGATTGGGTGAGTTGGTGTTTTTCTTCGATGGCGAATGGCTAAGGTTAGCGGAATAGCTGACCATAACAAAACAAGATACTAAACTATTTGGCTAAAATTAGCCACAAATATAGGTTGACAAAACCCCAATTTTATGGTATAGTTTCTAGTTCTTTTTTACAATTAAATCCTCCTGTAAGCGGGTATTTCTAGCTTTGCTAAACAGCAAGACTGGGACAACCCGCTAACTAGGAGGGGAAATCATGGCAAGAGCATACGCAATCGAAATCCCGGGCAAGGGGCGCTACTCACTGAACGAGGAGGCATTGTCTCATTATTGCGCGAAACCCCCCGAGGAATGGGGTGTCAAGCCGGGTGACTATTTATACGGTAAAAACTTCGCCGCTGACCCTCATGATGGTGATTGTGACGCCACAGGATACGAGATTGAGCATGGGCTAGCAAAAAGCCATATGCAGCCCTTTAGCTATGTCATGATCCAGAATGATGAAAAATTTG
>DALYEE010000075.1:848-1593 GCA_031972655.1 Candidatus Magasanikiibacteriota bacterium | reverse complement strand
ATACAAAAAACGAAGCGTTGAATACGCTCCGTCTTTCTTGGTTCCGAGGCTTGGATTCGAACCAAGATAAGCAGATTCAGAGTCTGCTGTCCTACCATTAGACCACCTCGGAGTTGAATTTGTGTTAGTTTATATGGCATTGCCAGCCTGGAATTTGTCGAGCCAGGATTTTTCTACGGTCATTACAAAACTCCATTTCCATTTTTTATCTTTAAAAACCTGAGGAGAAGAAACATGGTGTTTTTGATTGTCTGTAATGAGGTAAATACGGCCGCTATCCTTGGTTTTTACGAGCATCCGTTGGCTAGTAAAAAGCACAGTAGCGGGTTTTACGGTTTTTCCTGTTTTGTGGTCATAGTCTCGTAAAGCGTTTAGGATTGTATCATAGGAGTAGCGCAAGTCAAGGCCTTTTTTGAAGTCGCCATTATCATTGACAATAAATTCCTTTGTGATGTCATCAAATCCTTTGATTACAAATGTATGGTAGTACGATCCATTTCGAGCGAATTTGATACGGGGATTTTGTAAGTTATGTCCGTATACCAAGGCAATGACCGGTCGTTTATTTGTAAGTTCGTTTTTAATTTCTTCGAGCGTGGGATTTGTTTTTACCTCTGCTTCAAAATATTTTGAATATTCGTTTATTACTTTTGTCATTTCGGCAGCATTTGTGTTGCCATTATAGCCAAACAGTTTATTCTCTATTTCTATGTAAGCCAAAATAGATTTTTTGGCTTTGGCAACT
>DALYEE010000075.1:0-838 GCA_031972655.1 Candidatus Magasanikiibacteriota bacterium | reverse complement strand
CGTTGTTGCTAAAATAATATTCGTCAAGCATTACAGTGGACGCTTCCTCGCAAGAGTTGTTCCATGGTTTTACCATTTTACCTTCTGGGGCTTCTGGTACAAACGGTACTAAGAGACTCACTTTTTCTTGGGCAGCAGATGCATGGGTAGGAAATAAAAAAAATATGGACAAAGCAAGCAAAAGGTATGTGCTTGATTTTCTCATATTATAATACTTCGCCACCAAAATCAGCAGCTAATTTATTTAGCTCAGAATCTTCTTCGTTATTTTGTTGATTATTATTTTCGGCAACATCGCAAATCAAACCGATATTTTCCGAAAAAATATTGGCCATCGCTTGTTCAATAGTTTTTCTTGTTTTTATTTCACTTAATTTATCTTTGTGAAAAGAGTAGGGGACTGTAATATGTACATGCCCATTGTTTACGGCCACAAGCTCGCTCATTTTAAGAATAAAGCTTAAGGAATGGTTGCTTTTAGCAACGATAGCAGTTATGTCTCCCCATTTTGCTTTTATTTCTTCTAAGGTAGTTTTAGTTTGTTTGTGGGTGATGTGAGAAATTGTTTCTTTGATAGTCTCTGTTATTGGGTGGTTGGTTGGTTTTTCTTCTACAGGAGTAGTGGTATTTTGAGAGGTATTTGTTGTTATGTTTTGGTCTGTAGTTTTAGGAGTGGAGTTGGGTTGATATGTGGGTTCTGCAGGTTTAATTGGGGTTGTAGCTCTCTGAGAGTTCTGAGTGTTTGCAGTTTGTTCTAACGCTGTTCCAAATTCAACGGCAAATAATTCCAAGGGTAATTGGGGTAAGGGGGCAGACTTAATTTCTCGATGCCGAGTAA
>DALYEE010000074.1:0-1600 GCA_031972655.1 Candidatus Magasanikiibacteriota bacterium | reverse complement strand
GTTAACGTCATAAGCTTGTGACCATCGCATCCCAACGTACCCAATACCCCAAAATATCGGAGCAACGGCGCATCCGAGCATTTTTAACTTTTGGCCTTTACTATAATGAACCCACTCTAATGATGGATCGTTAAATCGAGAAAATAACCGGCTAAGTTTTTCGAGCAACTCAGGAGCAACAACATTTTGCGTAGACACTGCCTTCATTGCAGTCATCCAAGCAAGTTGGGAACTAAGAAACTCCTGAGCGGTCACAAAATCAAATTTGATCGCGTAGTATAAATAGAAAAGGATTAAAGGCGCAAAAAACATCACAACAAAAGATAATATAAACTGAAAGCGTGGTCGAAAAGTTAAGATGTAGGCAATTACCGTACTTAATGGGACTGTTTCCAAACGCATAAAAAAACAATTTTCTAAGTTGAGTTGATTGAATAAACAGAAAGCATGTCGCAGAAACTTTTTATTCAGCAAGCATTCCAAGCAGTCACAACTGAGCAACTCGTGCCCGAGAACCATATTTATCGTAAGATCCATCGATTTTTTAATTTCAAGAAAATCTGCAAAACTTTCCGCAAACTGTATTCAAATACCGGGGCACCTGGTTATGAAGTTGAACAAGGTATTAGGGCTTTAATTCTGCAGTTTATGGAAGACTATTCAGACCGTGAGATGGCAAGAGCGTTGGAAGAGAACATAGCTGTAAAATGGTTTTGTGGATTTAATCTAACGGAACCAACTCCTAATTATTCATATTTTACAAAACTAAGAGCGCGCCTTGGAACCGAGAATATTGAAGTATTGTTTAAGTACATTAACGATGAACTAACAAAACGTGGCTTAGTGGGTCAGTGTTTTGCGTTTATAGATTCATCGGCAATTATTACCAAAACGCAATTATGGACGGAGCGTGACAGAGCCATAGCGGATGGAGAAAAGCATTTAAACAACAACGTAGTTAAAGACTATGCAACAGATCCCAATGCTAGGTTTGGTTGTAAGGGAAAAAACAAATACTGGTTTGGTTATAAACGACATGTATCGGTTGATGCAAAGTCTGGAGTAGTTACCAAAGTAGCAGTGACGCCGGCCAATGTGTCTGATGGAGCGGGGTTAAAACATGTGTGTCCAACATCGGGTATGATTTTGGCTGATAAGGCTTACAGCGGCAAAGAAACTAGAAATATGATCAAAGCGAAGGGCTGTCATAGCGGTGTTATTCTAAAAAATAACATGAAAGATAAAAACCACGATAAAGACAAATGGATCTCAAAAATGCGTATGCCGTTTGAAGGAGTCTTTGCATTTTTTAAAAAACGCGCTCGATACCGGAGTACTGCAAAAGTGCAGTACCAAGGATTTATGGAGGCCATAGTCTGGAACATAAAGATTGGGGTGAAGCACGCCTAAAAAAGGCGAAAAACACCGGGGTTTGGGAACACCCCACTAAAAAAGGCCCAAAACGCCGATAAAACCGGCAAAAACGAGTCACTTCTGACTCGAAAACAAGCACCAAAACTCAAAATCTAAAAAACCCAACCAAAAACTACGTCAATTTTTTAACTTTTTCTAAATTACATGGGTTTGGAAACAGCCCCTT
>DALYEE010000073.1:496-1629 GCA_031972655.1 Candidatus Magasanikiibacteriota bacterium | reverse complement strand
AAAAGAGGTACTCCATATGTTGAGATTAAAAATTACGCAGCATAAATATTTAAAATAATTTGGATTTTATCTTGGAATGCGGCTTGGCGAAGGTGGCGATTTTACCACTGAACTTCATACGAAGCACATACTTCAAATTTACGAAAAACTGTCATACGAAGCACTGCACCGCCACTTTTGCAAAACCGCTGTGCTTGTTGCACAACTCAAATATACAAAAAACTTGTATAAAAATTGGATATTTCGTAAATTTAAATATGCAAGGAAAGAAGAGTTTTACGCCCCAATTATTTGTTTCGGTTAATTTGTTGGATTTGGTTCCAGAGGATAATTTTTACAGAAAATTGCAAACCGAACTCGATTTACATTTCATTTATAAAGCAACTCAAAAGTATTATGGTAAGGAAGGACAGGAGAGTATAGATCCTGTAGTTTTCTTTAAGATATTGTTGGTGGGATATTTGAATAACATCAATAGTGATCGACAATTAATTGCTTTTTGTAGTGATAGCTTGTCGATACGATTATTTTTGGGTTATGATGTACATGAGCAGCTTCCTTGGCACAGTACCATTAGCCGAACTCGCGGTTTATATGGCGAAGAAGTGTTTTTAAACTTGTTTAAAGAAGTCTTGAGAATGTGCGTTTCTAAAGGCATGGTTCGTGGTAAACGACAAGCGGTGGACAGCGTTTTCATCAAAGCCAACGCCAGTATGGATAGTTTGGTAGAGAAGGAAGTTTTGGAAGATGCCAGTGCTTTTGTAAACGAACTAGAAGAAAACAGCGAATACAAAGTAACTTCCACCCGCAAGAAACTGGTAGAACGCCACCATGATTGGAAAGCAGAAGCGTATAAAGGAATGCCAGCAAATAGCAACAGCAATCAAACCGACGAAAACGGCAATCTCATCCGTCCCAAATACTTGTCTAATCACACCCATTATTCTCCCACAGATACAGATGCCAGAGTAAGCGTAAAACCCGGCAAAGCGCGACAATTAAATTATTTTGGACAAATCGCAGTAGACGATGCGCACCATGTCATTACAGGAGCGTGTTCAGATTTTGCGGATAAAAGAGACAGTCAGTGTTTAGAACAAATTGTAGAACTTACCGAAGAAAACCTAAAGGAA
>DALYEE010000073.1:0-486 GCA_031972655.1 Candidatus Magasanikiibacteriota bacterium | reverse complement strand
CGCCTACATTCCTAATTTCGGTCAATACAAACCCGAGCGAGAAGGTTTTACCTTCAACAAAGAAGAAAATTATTACCAATGCACAAAACCCGAAGGCAACCAAGCGAAACTGCTTTTCAAAGGCGAAAAAAGGGATAGTAAAGGCTACACCAAACGAACGTACCGAAGTAGCGAAACAGATTGCAAAAACTGTCCACTAAGAGAACAATGCTGTGGCAAAAGCACCAAGTTCAAAAAATTAGACGACAGCATCCACAAAGAACATTACGACCGCATGCACCAAAAACTCACCCAAAACGAGAAATATGCCAAGAAAATGGTAAAAGTGCGAAGTAAAACAGTAGAACCCGTGATAGGAACGTTGGTCAACTTTACGAACATGAAGAGAGTCAATACACGAGGCATCAAAAACGCAAACAAACACGTATTAATGGCAAGTTTAACCTACAACTTGAAAAAATACTTGCGCTTTATCACCAAAAAACC
>DALYEE010000072.1:1445-1658 GCA_031972655.1 Candidatus Magasanikiibacteriota bacterium | reverse complement strand
AATAAAAAATATATTTACATTAATACCTATTTTTTAATGTGCTTAATCTTTAACGGCTAAAGCGTTTTAGCCGATTGAGTCTATTTCCAGCTCAAAAATTCACAAAACGACATGCGCTTAGGCGCTCCCTTGAAAAACTAGCCCAAAAGAAATCTTTTGAAGGTTTCTAATGCGGCGTCAAAATTACTTAAAAAATATTCCAGTCGATTGAGG
>DALYEE010000072.1:0-1435 GCA_031972655.1 Candidatus Magasanikiibacteriota bacterium | reverse complement strand
GAACCAATGAATACCTTTAAGAAATTCATCCAAGCTGATCGGAAATGTTTCGTTATAGGCATGTATGAAAGAATGGGCTCTATCAAAATTCACCTCCGCAACATCGTTTTCGATATCGGTATTGAAATCGAAGCAAATCATAAATAGTCCGTAAGCAAGGTCTGTCGTTCGAGGTCCTATCATTGTTCTTTCGAAGTCGAATGTATATGAAACATTATCATGGTTATCAAAAAAAAGGTTATGAGTATGATAATCTCCGTGCAGGATGGCGTCGTTTTTTAAACCAAGCTTATCGTACGTTAAATTAGAATTTTTTGCCAGATCAATTTTTAATCTAAGCATTTTTCTCGCAGTTATATCGAATGATGTTGTACCCTCATTCGCAAGCTCCAACATTTGGCTAGCATCTTTGAGAAATTTTTCTTTATTCCAAGGTTCACGAAACTTACCGTGCATCAAAGAAAGATTGTTAATCCCAGCTAGATGAAGTCTAGCTAGATTTTCTCCCGCAGATGCCACTGCTTTGTCGTTGGGAAGACCATAATATTGCTGATCGGGTATATACGGAAATACCGAGAAAAATGCCCCATCTGCTTCTGAGAGGGTTGTTCCTTTAGAGTTTACTAATGGAGGAATTGTTGAAACGCCACGCTGACTAAAAAAATTCTTTACGCGGTGGACTTCAAGAAGTCTCTCTAATGATCTCTTAGGATGGTATTTTTTAACAAAGAATTTTTTGTTTCCGTCTTGAACGATAAAACTCTCGGCCTTGTAGCCGCTTTCTAGTTGGTTGATAATGGCTGGATGTTTTAGGTCGTATAAGACTTTTAGTTTTTCAAGCATGTCTGTCATTAGAGTTTGAGCTAAGAAAACCGTTTGATACGGTACTTCAATTAGCGAAGTGTTCTGCTGTGCTCACTATTGTGGATGATGTTAGAACTATTATACAGCAAACAGCAGGTTCAATCCATATCCCGAAGCTCGAACCCGTTGCCCTGTAAGAGCCACTAAATACCAAGCCCCAGAAATGGGGTCTTTTTGTTTTCATTTACTTTTAGGGTTAAATATGATAGCATAAAGGTGCGAAACAACATTATTTTAGTCCGAAGACAAACAAAACTTGTTTTAGTTTTTGTGCCTTCTTGTGAGTTGGAACGGGCGTTCCGACCAAAACACACAAGAGGCATCTTCGGACGCCAAATGTTGTTTCGCAGGTCGGGCGTCCGTTTTTATTTTTATTAAATATAATTTTATGTCAGAAAAAATGAGTAAAAAGAAGGTAATCGGCTGGGGTATATTGGCCATCCTTGCGATTGCCTTGTGGCAGTTCACTGTAATGGTTCTGCCTTTTGTGGGTCTTTGGTATACGTGGAAGAAATCCAAGTATAGCAAAAACACCAAAATTATAATTACCTGCGTTTTGGTCGGAGTAATC
>DALYEE010000071.1:1444-1759 GCA_031972655.1 Candidatus Magasanikiibacteriota bacterium | reverse complement strand
CGAAATTGCACTTTCCGAACCCCCCATTATTCCAGCAACAGCCAAAGCTTTTTGATCATCAGCGATCACCATTACCTCTTGGGTTAAACTTTTTTCTGTTCCATCAAGCAGTTTAATTTTTTCACCTTCCCGCGCTTTTCGCACAATTATTTTTTTGGCATCAATGCTCCCACTAATTTTATCCGCATCAAAAGCATGAAGTGGTTGACCAAGATCAAACATCACATAATTTGTAGCGTCTACGATGTTGTTTACCGAATGAATACCAACAGTATTCAAGGCTTGAACCAACCAAGCCGGTGAACTCTCAACACC
>DALYEE010000071.1:0-1434 GCA_031972655.1 Candidatus Magasanikiibacteriota bacterium | reverse complement strand
TTACACTCTGGTAACGCAAACATTCTTTCTTAGCTTGTACTTCCACACTCAGTTCCCGTTCTTGTTTTAATTTTATGGTTTTTGTTTTGTAATCTAAGACCTGTCGATTGAAAAGCGCAGCAATTTCTCGGGCAATACCATAATGTCCCCACAAATCAGGTCGATTAGAGAGCGACTTGTTGTCGATTTCAAAAAATGTATCGTTTAATGATAGCGCTTCGGCCAGAGGCGTTCCTGGTTTTGATTTCAGACTGCTCAAATCAAGAATTTCTTTTTCACTTTTTTTGGGGAACATGTCATTCAAACCAATTTCATCTGCTCCACAAATCATTCCGCGCGATTCTACCCCACGAATTACGGCTGGTTCTAAAGTGATCAACTCCCCTGCTCCATGCCAGCGCACACGTGCACCAACTTTGGCAACCGCTACCAATAAGCCTTCTGCTACATTGCTACCACCACACACCAAAACCAACTTTTCGTTTCCCAAATCAACCGTGCACAAATTTAATTTATCAGCTTCTGGATGTTTTTCTACTTTAAGAATTTTACCAACAACAATATTATTTAGGTGTTCGCCCTGTTTTACAATTCCTTCAACCTCAACAGTACTCATCATCAATTTTTGAGCAACTTCCTCGGGCGTAGTAGAATCCGCCAATTTAATATATTTTTTAAGCCAATTAAAAGAGATTAGCATACTAAAACTGTTTCAGAAATTTTAAATTACCACTTTGCAGTAAACGCACATCATCAATTCCATACTTCAACATCGTTAACCGGGTAAAACCAAAACCAACAGCAAAACCTTGATACAAATTTGGATCAATTCCACCTTCTTTTAAAACATTCGGATGAATCATGCCTGCACCGAGCACTTCGAGCCATCCTGTATTTTTGCACAATCTACAACCAACTCCTTTGCACAAAAAACAGGTTACTTCACCATTTACGCCCGGCTCAACAAATGGATAAAATTTGGGGCGCAAACGCACCTTTGTTTCCGGACCATACAAATGTTTTGCCGTGGCTTCGAGCATTCCTTTTAAATGTGAAAGATTAATATTTTTATCAATCACCACACCCTCTAGTTGATAAAAAGTATGTTCGTGACGAACATCGGTAGATTCATTGCGAAAACATTTTCCCGGAAAAATCGCCCTGAGCGGAGCGCCATGTTTTTGCATCGCCCGCACTTGCACTGAAGAAGTGTGTGTACGCATCACCCACGTGCCCGCCGAAGCCTTGGCGAAGGAGGGAGTGCCCGCCGAAGCTTTAGCAGAAGTTGGTGTATGATTTTTGATATAAAAAGTATCCTGCATATCACGTGCGGGATGATCTTCCGGAATATTAACTGCTGTAAAATTGTAATAGTCACTTTCAAGCTCTGGTCCGTCTGCAACCACAAAACCCATCGATGAAAAAAAGTCTTCG
>DALYEE010000070.1:0-1844 GCA_031972655.1 Candidatus Magasanikiibacteriota bacterium | reverse complement strand
AGGCTTACTAAAAACGACACAAAGAGGATGCTTAATATGATAAAATACATCCAAAGAGTGAGCTTTGACGGCACTTCCCGGATGATCATGATTTCCCACAACAATCACAACAGGAATTCCATGATGAAGCAATTTTAAAAATAATTTAATATGGTGAAATGGTAATAATAAAATAACAAATAAGTTGCACAAAATAATTTTACATTTTTTGTGTTTGGCACAGAAACAGGCAAAAAATTTTATTTTGAAAAAAGATAAAAAGAATATACAGAATCAGAGAGAAGGAGCCAATAAAGATCATCTGGAGTGAATTATAGGTTGGGCCAATAGTGCTAGTGGTGTAGTTGGGTAAAACAAAAACTAGAAAAGAGAGAGCAATCAACACCACCATTAAACTTTTCGAACCCTGCACTTGAAACTCTTGCTCTTTAAATTTAATTCCACCCAAAATTAAACAGATAGCAACGATACCATTAGTGACAATCATCACAGCGGAAAAGACGGTATCACGCGCGAGAGAACTGGCACTCGATCCATCCTGGCCCATTAAGGCGACAATCAGGCCCACTTCAATCACGGTAACACTAATGGCGAGAACCAGTGTTCCGAGTCCCTCACCTATTTTATGGGCGATGATTTCGGCGTGATAAACTGCGGACATAACCGAAAAGGCCAAAAAAGTGGAAGCCAAAATAAAAATCCAATAGTTCGCCTGAAAACTGTGTCTAGTACAAATTAATATAAGCAGCGACAAAAGTGGAATAAGATATTTTGCAAAAAGTAGATTACTGATCGTAACTGCTAGTTTTGTCATGCAGTTATTCTATCAGCTTAAATCGCAAAAAGCAAAATCTAGGGTGAAGAATTTGCTTTTTTTATAATTAAAGGGGCGATGATTAATCCGATCGCAGAAAAAATTATTCCGATGTAGAGTTCATCAATTTCGGCGGCAAAACCGGTGTGAGGAGCGAGCTTCCAGTAAGTGACAGCTATAGCCGCTAGAATCGAGGCAAAAATAAATTGTGAGTCGTGTGTTTTTTTAGGAAAGTAGTAGCCGTAGATGACGGGAAGAAGAAGACAAGCCGACCAGTAGCTGCCTAAAGTTTTCCACACTTTTTTAATGTTGCCATCAAAAGCATATCCGATCACAATACAAAAAATGCCCACAAAAATTAAACTAATGTGACTCCGTTTAACTAGATCCGCAAATTTAGCTTTCTTCTTATCTGAAAAAAGATCATAACTTAAAGTAGAGGCAGCAATTAGTAAAAATGAGTCCATGGTGGAAATAATAGTGGCAAGAATGCCCGCGAGAAAAAAGCCTCTAAGGCCATCGGGTAAAACTTGAATGGCGTAATAGAGGTACGCTTTACTCGATTCTGCCGAACCAATAACGGCCTTAGCGTACATGCCACCTAAAGTCGTGCAGATGTCAAAACCAAACCAGATGAGTGTAGAAATACAGAGACCCAGTTTTGCAGTTCTAGTTGAGTCAGCGGCAAAACAGCGCTGGTAAAAACTTGGATCAACCAGAGTTGAGAGCGCAATAAAACCCCAGATAAGCGTATGTGCTAAAGATTCACCCCCGGTTAAAGAGAAATAGTTTGCAGGTAAACTTTTTTGGAGAAAATCAATACCACCAAAAGTTTTTATGGAAAACACAATTACTAAAAAAACACTAGCACACATAACTACGAACTGAACTAAATCGGAAAAAACGTCAGCACGAAAGCCTCCGGCAAACGAATAGAGAATAACAAAGGTGGTTCCAATAATCATCATGGTGAGGAAGGAGCCGCCAAAAATAGTTTGTAAGAAGAGGCCCATACTAATGGCATAAGCAA
>DALYEE010000069.1:0-1953 GCA_031972655.1 Candidatus Magasanikiibacteriota bacterium | reverse complement strand
AACTGTAAATAAGGTAGGGGAAGAGGTTTTGCTTAAAGGTTGGGTAAATGCCCGTCGTAATATGGGCAAGATTGTCTTTTTGGATTTGCGTGATCGTGGTGGTATTGTGCAAGTAGTAGGTGTGCCAAGCGAGCTTGACGAAGCTTCAAACGAAAGCCTAAAAGAAGTTCGTCCAGAATGGGTGCTGCAAATTAAAGGTATTGTAAAAGAGCGCGGAGAGAAGCAAAAAAATCCAGATATGCCAACTGGTACAGTTGAGATCTTAATGAAGGAGCTTGTAGTACTTAACACCGCCGAGACCCCTCCATTTGAAATAGATAAAGATACAAAAAGTATAAATGAAGAGCTGCGTCTCAAGTATCGTTATTTGGATTTGCGTTCTGAAAGAATGTTAAAGAATTTAATATTGCGCGACAAGGTAGAGGCATTTTTCCGTGAGTATCTACATGCCAAAAATTTTATTGAAGTTGAAACTCCAAATTTAACCAAAGGTACTCCAGAAGGGTCCCGTGAATTTTTGGTTCCGTCTCGTGTGCACTCTGGCAAGATGTATGTACTTCCGCAATCACCACAACAATTCAAGCAATTGCTCATGGTTGGCGGTGTAGAAAAATATTTCCAAGTTGCCAGATGTTTCCGTGATGAAGACCAGCGTGGCGATAGGCAGCCAGAATTTACTCAGCTTGATATGGAAATGAGTTTTGTAGAACAAGAAGATGTGTTGAATTTGGTAGAAGGTATGATGGTAGAGTTGGTAGCAAAAGTTGCGCCAGAAAAAAAGATACAATCAGTGCCGTTTCCAAGAATTTCTTATGCAGACGCGATGGCAAAGTATAATAGTGATAAACCAGATTTACGCAAGGATAAAAATGATCCAAATTTATTTGCGTTTGAGTGGGTGGTAGATTTTCCAATGTTTGAAAAAGCTGATGACGGTTCAGTGCAAGCGGTGCATCATCCGTTTACATCGCCGCGCGCAGAGGATATGGATAAACTTGAGTCCGATCCGTTTAGTGTTCGTGCTAACGCTTACGATTTAGTCTTAAACGGCAACGAAATTTTTGGTGGTAGTATTCGTATCCATAAACGTGATCTTCAAAATAAAGTGTTTGAACTGTTAGGGTTGGATGAAAAAACAATTCAAGAACGTTTTGGTCATATGCTAGAAGCGTTTACTTTTGGTGCGCCTCCACATGGTGGTATTGCTTCCGGTATAGATCGTATTCTCATGTTGTTAGCTAACGAAGAAAATATTCGTGAAGTAATTCCATTTCCAAAGACTGGGGATGCGAGAGATCTTATGATGAGTGCACCATCCGAGAGGCCAGACAAAGCACTCAAAGATGTGCATATAAAATTAGACAAGTAACTCAATGCCAACAGAATTAAAACTGAAAAATTTGAAGGGCCTTTGGATCTGCTCTTGCAACTGATTGATCAGGAGAAAATGGATATTAGTGAGATTGCTCTGTCAAAAATTACTGAGCAGTTTTTTACTTATTTAGATAAGTTAGAAAAAAATCGTCCCGAAGAGTTGGCAGATTTTTTGGTAATTGCGGCTCGATTAATTTTCTTAAAATCTCATAATTTGTTACAATATGCCAACCCTCAAGAGGAGGAAGGTGGGCCAGCACTTGCAGATCAGCTTAAGCTCTATAAACAATATGTAGAGGCAAGCAAAAGTATACATCAGTTGTGGCAAAATGGCGCCATCGCATACGGTAGAGTTGAGCCGCCAATAAAAGTGACCGAGTTTGTGATGCCTGCCAATGCGTCAGCCAAAAATTTGCACGCGAGCATGACGGTATTGTTGCGCCGTTTGAAACCGGTAGAACCGTTGCCAAAAGTAACAATCGACCATTCTGTTTCAGTCAAACAAAAAATTGATAGTATTAGAAATTTATTAAAACAAGCAAAAGAGTTTAGTTTTAAAGAATTATTGTCTGAAGCAAA
>DALYEE010000068.1:0-2098 GCA_031972655.1 Candidatus Magasanikiibacteriota bacterium | reverse complement strand
GTTTGCACTTGCCAACTATTATTGGCTATCTTTTGGCGGGCGTGATGCTTGGGCCTAATACGCCGGGATTTATTGCTAATATTAATTTAGCTGAACAGCTTGCTGAAATCGGCGTAATCCTTTTGATGTTTGGCGTTGGTACACATTTTTCTACTAAAGATTTATTACGAGTTCATAAAGTTGCAATTCCGGGTGCGTTGGTGCAAATGTCGGTTACAACCATTATTTGCTTGGTGGTAGCGATGTTTATGAAACATAGTTTTTTGGAAAGTTTAACATTTGGCATTACGCTTTCGGTTGCCAGTACTGTAGTGTTGTTAAGGTCTCTTGATCAATATAAATTAATCAATAATCACATCGGAAAGATAGCCGTTGGCTGGCTTATCGTTGAGGATATTGTGATGATTATCGTGTTGGTTTTATTACCACTTCTTCCTGAAATTTCTGCAAGTGGTGGCGAAAATAAAATGCATAGGATTTTAGAATTAATATTCCTTACCATTTTAAAAATTTCTGCTTTTGTAATGATTATGATTGTTGTTGGTAAAAAACTTTTGCCACGGCTTTTGGTTTCAATTGCTAAAACCAAATCACGCGAATTGATGGTTTTAGGAACTATCGCAATTTCTTCGGGCTTTGCCTTTATAGCTTACACGCTGTTTGGTGCGTCCTTTGCTCTTGGCGCTTTCATGGCAGGATTTATTTTAAACGAAAGTGAAATTGGCAAAAAATCCGTCGAAAAATCACTGCCGCTACGCGATATATTTGCCATATTATTTTTTGTTTCGGTCGGTATGTTATTTGATCCGGCTGTTCTTATCAAAGAGCCCGTATTAATAATTATTGCATTTTTATTGGTAGTTTTTGGCAAAGCTTTTGTTACATTTTTTATCATGCGCCTGTTTCGTCACGGCTTTCAAAATGCCTTGATTCTTGCTGTCAGCATTGCCCAAATCGGCGAATTTTCCTTCATCCTTGCGGCACTTGCCTTAAAGTTAGAAATTTTTTCCAAAATAGTTTACGACATGGTAATCGCAAGCGCGATTATCTCAATCACCATCAATCCCTTTTTGTTTAAGTTGGTGAAAAAGAAAAATTAAATTTGATGGTTTTTAATCTCGTGACGACACTATCTAAATGAAGACTTCATAGTAAATGAAGACTTCATACCAAATGAAGACTTCATGGTCACCCTGAGCTTGTCGAAGGGTGATTCAAGGTTAGGGGCCTGAATCACCCTTCGACAAGCTCAGGGTGACTATGAGTTGAAATGATATTATACCATTTCCCTGATTATTGCTAATTGCTTTTTCCAAAGTAGTGTATAAAATCCAACGTTTTCGTATCATACTAAGTTAGTATATCTTGAAGTACGATTTATTTTTTTGGAGAGGTGGCCGAGGTTTGAGCGACGGAGTGTTGTCGCTTGAAGAGCGGCAATGCTCCGGCAAAATGTGCTAAACGCACATTTTGAGCGAATAACGGGCGAGATGAAAATCGAGCCCAGTGAGTCACGAGTACGATTTATTTTTTTGGAGAGGTGGCCGAGAGGCTGAAGGCACCTTCCTGCTAAGAAGGTATACGGGTAAAACTGTATCAAGGGTTCGAATCCCTTCCTCTCCGCCATTAAAAAAGGGCTAACCTTGAAAAGGGTTGGCCCTTTTTTAATGGTGCAGATGTTGGTAAGATTAGAACTCTCGGTTCGACAATCTTAGTAATTTTTCTTAATGAACGAAGTGAGTTTAGAAAAATCTAAAAGATTGCAACTCGCCTTTGGCGAGTAATCCCTTCCTCTCCGCCATCAAAAACTACAAACTTTTTGGCAGTTTTTAGTTAAGTTGAACTTGTTTGATCTTTTATTCTCTAGCGTAGAAATATCGCGCAAAGCCATGTAAATAGAGAATCCACAGCACTTACGTTTCCAAAAATCCTCAGAACAGATCTCTAAAATAAAAAGGTTTCAGGTTACTTTGTTTTTTTAATCTTCTTTTTTAGATTTGGGAATTGTCTCGGCCCCCTAATTCTTTTAAACCTTTTTATTTTTAATTAAGACCGGATGATCATCAATAGTAACCCAATGCCCGTCTTTTTCCAAATT
>DALYEE010000067.1:1177-2352 GCA_031972655.1 Candidatus Magasanikiibacteriota bacterium | reverse complement strand
GATGTCCTTCTTGCCACGCAACCAAGTCAGTAAATTTTTGTATTTTAACCACATCACTCATAGCTCCCTAATACTTTATTCTTAATTCTTACTTCTTCACAAAAATTAAATCTTGCCCACCAAATCCAACCCTGGTTTCAAAGTTTTCTCGCCTGGCTTCCAGTTGGCAGGACAAACTTCACCACCATGTTCACTCACGTATTGAGCCGCCTCTAGTTTGCGAATCAGCTCAGTGGCGTTCCGGCCAATGCTGTTGTCGTTTACTTCAAAAGCTTTGAGGAATCCTTCGGTGTCAAAAATAAATGTTCCACGTAAGGCTAGTCCTTCCTCCTCGATGTATACTCCAAGTTCTCGACATAGCTTTCCTGTTGGGTCAGCAGCCATCGCATAAGCAATTTTTTTAATCGCTGGAGAGTGATCGTGCCATGCTTTATGCACAAATACGGTGTCGGTGCTTACACTCAGGATGTCGGTATTTATCGCTTGGAATTTTTCGTAATGGTCTGCCATATCTTCGAGCTCTGTTGGGCAAACAAAAGTGAAATCTGCTGGATAGAAAAATAATACCAACCACTTGCCGCGATAATCAGAAAGTTTCACCCTTTTGATTTGGTCATCGATTAGAGTGTCTAGTTCAAAGTCGGGGATTTGTTTGCCAATGACTGGGAGCTTGTTTTGAAGAACATTTTCTGTAATGTTTTGCATATGGTTCAGTAATAATGTAATTAATTTTTTACCTATAAATCAAGTATAAGATCGATTAATCTAGCAAGTCAAGGTTTATTTAATGAATAGAAGTAGTTGTTTAAAGCCACGCTTATCAATTCGGTAATCTCTGCTAATTCAAGCCAAGCTAGTTTTAAAACTATTGACCAGGTTGTTAAAAAATGTTTGAATAGTATTCGTTCTTTAAGGAGGACGCCATGCAAAACACGACACAGTTTTTCATGAAAGTCTTAAGAGGTTTGGTTTTAATCGTGTGTTTTTATCAAATTGGTTGCGCTGCAGAAATGGAGTTGGGAGGTTTTAGGTTGCCTCCTCCTCGGTTGCTACAAAAGATTAGAGATAAAACAATTTGTGCTGACCAAAATAAACTACCATATGGTGGGGTCGGGTCCAATTTAATGCGTGAGCTGTGTTTGTATATGGATAGGGTGCCGGTAAATACCGCGGCT
>DALYEE010000067.1:0-1167 GCA_031972655.1 Candidatus Magasanikiibacteriota bacterium | reverse complement strand
GCGGCTCAATCCAATCAGTTGTTTTTTTACATGGAACGTTGCGGTTGTCCAAGAAGCACAAGGCGTCCCATTTTATATTGAACATGCTATGTTGAACGTGCCCCAGTGCGTTCTTTGTTTTTAAACCCCAAAATAAATTTTCACCAAATATCCGATGCCAAAGTTAATCAAAGCAGCGCCCAAACTTATCAGCGCCATTTCAGCAAATTTTTTCTTAAACGAAGTCCCACGAGAGACGGCGATATAAAAATTAAAAATGAAAATAATAAATAAAACAAAAAGAAGTGTTGTGGCCAGTGCATAGAAAGGATTGTGCCAAAAAAAGAAAGGACTGACCAATATTATTACAGCAACAATGTAGGAACTGCCGGTTAATAATCCAGCTAGTACGGGACTTTTTTTGTGTTGGTCCTCCTTTGCGGCTAAATATGACGAAGCCGCCATCGATAGGGCCGCTGCGACTCCGGTGATAAGACCGACCATCGCGATGATTTTGGTTTCTGCGAGGGCGAAAGTAAATCCGGCCAAGGCGCCGGTTAATTCTACCAAAGCATCGTTTAACCCTAGAATTATCGAGCTTACGTTATCAAGAACCTTGCTATTTATTAATGAAAGAAGTTTTTGCTCGTGTTCCTGCTCCTCTTTAATCATTTTTGCCAAGTGAGGGTGGTCATTTTTAAGTTCACTATAAAGTTTGATAGCCAACCCTTCATCGCGTTCCATGAATTTCAAACCAAAACTCAATCCAAACATTCGAGTTAAGTAATAATAAAAATTAACTCTCAACCAAGATGGTCGAACCGTTTTTTTAGTAATACTTTTCCATACTTCATAATGACTTTTTTCTTGCTCAGCCATTAATGAAATTATTTCCCGAGTTTTTTTATCTTTAACCGATGTGGCAATTTTTTTGTAAAGATAATATTCGCTAATCTCGTGCTTTTGCGCTCGTAGAATTTTTGAATTCATATGATTGCGAAAAGAACCAAAATTTTTATTTTGCGGTTGTTGTAGTCGCCGCAGCCTCTACGAGGCTCTTTAGTTCCTCATAGTTAGAAGTCAGTGGAAGGAGTTGTCCGTTTAGAAAAAAGGTTGGTGTAGCGTCAACTCTTGCCTGGTTGCCACTATCAACATCTTCTTGGACAGATTTAACAACTTCATCGGAAG
>DALYEE010000066.1:0-2362 GCA_031972655.1 Candidatus Magasanikiibacteriota bacterium | reverse complement strand
AGCCGTACCAGCTCTTCTGTTTCTGGCAACAAACCATCGGCCACCTGCTTATCTACCCTTAGATCAATTCGTTGATAAAGCTCTTCTTTGGGTATCTCGATACCGATTTGCAAGGCCTCAAATAACGGCTCCGATTTTGTTCGTTGCGCAAAAAAAGATTGACCGCTCGAAATAACTACCTCGAGTGCTCGTAATACACGGCGCGGGTTACGCACATCTATCTTGACACATGTTTCTGGGTCTAATTTTTCCAACATGGTTACAAGCTCGGGCAAACTCTTTTTCTCCAATTCATTTCTTAGCTCTAAATTTGGTGCCACATGAGGAATATCCAAATTGTCTATAAGTGACCACACATACAAACCAGTACCACCAACAATTATTGGTATTTTTTTTCTACCTATAATACCCTGCATACATTTTGTGGCCAAAGCCTTAAAATCTGCCAATGTAAATTCTTGATCTGGCTGAATAGTATCCATGCCGTAATGCGGAACACCCTCTACCATATACACACCTTTTTGCCACCTGCCTTTTGGTTTAGCCGTACCAACATCCATCTTTTTATACACTTGACGCGAATCGGCCGAAATAATCTCTCCATTAAATTTTTTTGCCAATGCTAAACCAAGATCTGTTTTGCCAGATGCAGTCGGACCAACTACAACAACTATTTTTGGTAGATTTTTCTGCATACCTTACTCTTAAAAAAATAAAAAACATCTTACTGAGAAGATGTTTTTTATTTTTTTAAACCGAATTACTTTCCATCTTTTTCAGATTCTTTTAACAAACTGGTAAAATCTTGTCCAACCGCATTTCCTGCTTCAATCAAATCTCGCTCTAATAAGTGCGTTACTCCTAATGCTCCAGACTGTCTTCTTTCTCTATCCCCTTTTTTTATTAATCCGGAATCTTCATGTCGAGGAGAGCCTTCTCTCATATTGTTATGATTTTAATCTTAATATAACAGGAATTACATTAAGCTTAACAATATGTATTGTACCATTTTTTAATGGTTTTGTCAATGGTTTTTACCATTATTTTTGCTAATCTTAGGCATTTTTCTCTCTCATTTCTCCTTGTACTTTTTCGATAAATTCTACTTTTTCCATTTTAATCTGATCTTTTTGTCCTCTTACTCGTATCATCCACGGCTCACCGCCTAGCTCTTTATCACCTACCACCACAATATAAGGAATTTTTTGCCCAGCCGCTTTGCGCACCTTATTACCAATTGTTTCGTCAGCCTCATCTATTCCTACTCGAATACCAGCCGCTGAAAGTTCTTTTACTAATATACGGGCACCGTCTACATGCTTAGAAGAAACAGGCGCTAACTGTACTTGCACTGGAGAAACCCATACCGGGAAAGCACCAGCATGATGCTCAATCAAAATCGACAAGAAACGCTCAATAGAACCCATGATTGCAGCATGCACCATTACAATTCTCTCTTTTTCTCCCTGCTCGTTCGTACAAACCAAATCAAAACGCTCTGGCTGCATACGATCAATTTGGATAGTGGCCACCTGCCATTCACGGCCAATGGAATCTTTGGCCATAAAATCTATTTTTGGCCCGTACATAGCTGCTTCTCCTAAGGCTTCAAAGGCTTCTACCCCTCTTTCTTGTACCATCTCACGCAATTGCTTTTCTGTACGTTCCCACACCTCTTTGGTTCCTAAATATTTTTCAAAGTTTTTTGGATCATGTAACGATAATCGTACACGCAAATCACCAAAGCCAACTGCTTTATAAAACAATTCTATGATATCCCAAATTTTAAACATTTCTTCTTTTACCTGACTTTCACGACAAAATACATGGGCATCATCCTGGGCAAAACCACGAACACGAGAGAGGCCGTGCAACTCACCACTTTGCTCATCACGATAACACATAGTGGTTTCCGCATACCGCTGTGGCAAATCGCGATAACTGCGAGAAAGATGGTTATATATCTGCGTATGATGCGGGCAATTCATTGGCTTCATCGCAAACTCATGACCTTCACGAGTAGTAATTTTAAATAAATCATCTTTAAATTTATCCCAATGACCACTCGTTTCATACAAATCTTTTTTAGTAATATGAGGAATAGAAACTTTCTCATAACCTCGCTCTTTACGCAGCTGCCACACAAAATCATCAAGGGTATTTCTTAACAAAGTACCTTTTGGTGTCCACAAAGCCAACCCAGCACCTACCAAGTCAGAGAAGGTAAACAAGTCCAGCTCAGCTCCTAGCTTACGATGATCTCTTTTTTTAGCTTCCTCTAACTTTTCTAAATAACCATCTAGCTCTTCTTTGGTTTCAAATAACAAACCATAAATTCTGGTAAGCATTGGATTTTTTTCAC
>DALYEE010000065.1:0-2790 GCA_031972655.1 Candidatus Magasanikiibacteriota bacterium | reverse complement strand
GCTGAGCTTATCACGCTGATTTATTCTAACAGAGTAAACTCGACCAACGCCCAAAAAATTCTTTCCGAAATGCTCGACTCAAATACGGATATCGACCCAACACACATTATGGAAGACAAAGGTTATGGGCAAGTATCTGACGAAAAACAACTCACCGAAGTGGTGCTACAAACCATCGAAAGCTACCCCGCACAAGTTACACAGTTTAAAGCGGGCAAAGAGCCGATAATTAAATTTCTTTTGGGCATGGTAATGAAAGCAACTGAGGGCAGTGCGGATCCGGTAATTGTTGAAAAGTTATTAAGAGAAAAAATGAAATAATATGCAATCAACTATTTCTCTTTTTAGACATTTACATAAAAACCTCCCACCTCTTTTCCCCACAGATATTGAGAAAAAAATGGGAATGATTCTTCGAGATCTACAAAAGGAATCCAAGCATACTTTGGAAGAAATTGAAGATAAAATTATTTCCTTTGGAACTGAAGTGTGGCCGTGGATGCAAGCGTTTATCGATTTCTTACGCGACACAGAGAAAAAAATGGGAGAACATTTTTTTATACCGCATCTTTCTGAGGATTTAATACAAAAATTTGAGGCTTTCAAAAAAATTGGCCACACACTGGCCGAGCTATATGTTGGTCGTGCTATACATTTCTTTTCTCCGGAAGAGAGGCAAAAAATTGCTGAGGCCTGCGTAGAAATGAAACAAGATGCTATTCGCTATACAAAGCAAGAAATTTTAAGCACTTCCAAAAAGGAATATTTAGCGCGTGTTGAGAAATATAAAAAAGAATTGGAACCGATTAAAAAAAGTCTCCATCGTTTGCAACAATTGGCATATCAGGAAAAAGAACATGTACATATGGCACAAGAAATCCGCGCTAAAATGCGCTCTATCGAAGAAAGCCTGGTAATGTTGGGCCAAGAACTACACCACCACCATGTTCATCATGCACCAGAGTTTTTTGAAGAAAGAAAAATACACCTAGATAATTTGAAAGGCATACACTTACCAAAATTTTTTGATTTTTATAAGGATTAAAAATAGGTTATTTAAACAAAATCGTACGCTTATTAAAATAGCCTGAAAAGAGTGCAAATAAAAAACAGCCGAGCAAGGTTGTTTTTTTATTTATCAAACATTTTCATTGTCTTGACTTATTTCAATCGAAAACATACTATCTATACCTGCTGTCAAAGCAGAGAAATGAGGCGCAACATGAGAATCATGCAAAGTCTAAGTGCTTTGTTCGCTCTTTATATATTTTTGTCCTTTAATTCCGGTTGTGGGACAGAAGCGCAACCATCATCCACCCCTTACTCCACTCCATTTAACAAGTTAGAGATCACGCTCAGCGGCGCAAGTGTAAATAATACACCAATTAGTCCCGCAAATGGGCAAATAGTAAAGCTACATCTCCTACTTGTGCCTGACATTACTTTGAACCATGAAAATGGTGTGATTAATGTGGACCCGGTTGTAGAACGATATCGTTGTGATGATGGGTCACCGGGGCGCGACAAACTTTATCCCTTTGGATATTCCGCATGTTTTTTTGAGGAATTCTCACTTGTCCCTGGAAGCACTACTACCATCATCGGTTTTTTCGATAGTTACATTGCATCGGTAGCCATTACCGCACCAAATCTAGCAACGCACTATCGCAACTTTTATCCTCCAGATAAAAGGGTTTACTTAATAATTGATCCTAACGGTAATACGATCCAAGCTACTGCATACCTGCAAACCGCAGAAGATCTTGGACTGAACCGCGCCAGATTAACTTTTAAGCGCGAAAATACTGGAGAGATTTCTACTCTTTTGGTAGATCGTAACCGCACCCAATTTCCGCGTGACAATGTGAGCCGGTATCAAAATATTGGGGTACTGGTAATAAACAACACGCTTGTACTTTTCCGATAAGCAAAAATTATCCATCAGGACTTTGTGCCTGATCTTTTTTTATTAAATTTTTCCCGGTACTACTTTTTCAAATCTCTTGATCATTTTTTTGATTCCCTTCTCATCCAACAATCCATCATGTGGACCATGTTGTTCAATGACAGAAGTGCTATTTGCCGTACCCCACAAAAGCGCGGTTGGCATATCGTGTTTGTAAAATTTTGCCGCAATGTAGGCGGCAGAAAAAGCATCGCCTGCGCCGGTTTTGGCCACTACTTTTGTTGGGAAGCTCTTGAGTCGCCAAAATTCTTTTTTTGTTGCTGCCCATGAGCCGCGAATACCTATTTGTTACTTTTTCAACACCTTGACGTATTGCATTTTGTATTCCTTTTTCAATATCTTTTTCTGATGTAATTTTTTTACCAGTAATTTTCGCGGCTTCATCCGCATTCACAATCAAAAGGTTGGTTAATGGTAACATTTCTTTAATTTTGTTAGGAGCATATTTGAGTAAATATGATCCTGGGTTAATCGCGAGTTTGGTTGTTTTATTTTTCTTTAAAAAAGAAATCAGCTTTTGTTGGACAGGTTCGAAGCCTGCACTGAGCCCAGTGTAATAAATCCAACTGGCGCCTGGCATTTCCGTTGGCCAGCGGTAATTTTTCTTTTCTGAATATGACAGAATGGTACGCTCACCCCGGTAGTTTAGCACGATAGCGTATCGTGTTTTGTTTTTCTTATCAATGTTTACCAGCTTTGTATCAACACCGCGTTGGCGCAATTCTTCCAATGCTAAATGACCGTAGGCATCGTCCCCAATGGAGCTGATCAAACTTGAGGTCATTCCTAAAACTACGGTTCCAACTGCCACATTTGGTGCGTTA
>DALYEE010000064.1:521-2834 GCA_031972655.1 Candidatus Magasanikiibacteriota bacterium | reverse complement strand
AAATTATTTTTTTCGAGCCAAGTAATAATTTTTTCTGTTGCTTCTTCAATATTTAAATCATTCAAAAAATCTGAGTTACAAATTATTCCTTCGTCAGTCATGGCAGCTCCATGCAAAAATTGCTGCCAAATATATGGGCCATCAATCACGTTGATAGTTTTAGCAACATCTTGCTCTGGAACCCACATTGCCTCATGTTTCTTTTTTTCTTCTTCGGTCACTGCTGTTTGGTTTTTTCCATCAGTTTCAAAATACAATACCGAAACTTCGGAGTAACGATTTTGATCTTTGTGGCCGGCAAAATATTCACTGTGCACCGCAAGTGGTAATTGTTTGATAAATTTAACTTCTTCCAAACCAGTTTCTTCTTTCAGCTCGCGCAAGGCTGACTCCACCGCATCTTCACCATCTTCTACCCCACCGATTATAAATGTGTTCGGAAAACTTCCATCTGTGCGCTGATTAGAATTCCACTTGAGCATGAGAATTGCGCCATCAGTAGTACGACGCACAATCGCGTGAATAGTTTTGCGGCGAATTGTTGGTTTGTCCGCACGCGGTGGGTTAGCAGTTTCTACAAAATGCTTAGCTACCACAGGCTTAATTGGTAAATTGAATTTTTGTGCAAACGCAAAATCGCGCTCATCGTGAGCGGGCACTGCCATAATTGCTCCGGTTCCATAACCAGCCAATACATAATCCGCAACGAACATTGGCATTTCTTCACCGGTGATAGGGTGAATCACTTTCACCCCTTTTATTTCCACTCCGGTTTTTTCTTTGCCCTCGGCGGTGCGTTCAATATCGGTTTTATTTTTTACACTCGCGAGATATTTTTTTATCTCTTCTTTATTTTCCAAAACATTGTGCTGGTCATCGGTAGCAAGTGTAACCCACAGATGTTCTGGTGACAGCACTAAATACGTAACACCAAACAAAGTATCTGGCCGGGTAGTAAAAACTTTCAGATGCGCAGCTTTGCCAGCAGGGTCGCGGCGCTCATTATCTTTGGGGTTTAATTTAAAATCCAAATAAAAATCAATTTCCGCACCTTCACTTTTGCCGATCCAATTTTCTTGTTGAGTTCTGGCTTGCGGAATATAATCTACCTCTTTTAAACCTTCCAATAATTTATCGGCATATTTGGTAATAGCAAGCATCCATTGTTCTTTGTTTTTTTGCTCCACCTCTGTACCGCAACGCTCACAACATCCTTGTACCACTTCTTCATTGGCCAAACCAATTTTATCTTTGGGACACCAATTGATAGGCTGATTTTTTTTGTAAGCTAAACCATGTTTAAAAAGTTGCAAAAAAATCCACTGCGTCCATTTGTAATATTCCGGATCAGTACTATCAACTTGCCGCGACCAATCAAAACTCAAACCAAGACTCTTCATTTGCTTAGTAAAAGTTGCAATATTTTCTTGGGTCACCTCTTCTGGAGGGCGACCTGTTTTAATGGCAAAATTTTCGGTGGGCAAACCAAAAGCATCAAAACCCATAGGATAAAGCACATTGAAACCTTCCATTCTTCGTTTGCGCGCTACCACATCCATGGCTGTAAATGGCCGTACATGCCCCACATGCAAACCCGCACCAGATGGATAAGGAAACTCAACTAACGGATAAAATTTTGGCTTATCAGAATTATCACTTGCCTCAAAAACATGGCTTTCTGCCCATTTTTTCTGCCATTTACTTTCGATTTTCTTAGCATCGTATTTCTTCATATCTTTTCTACAAAAATAATTTATTGTTTATGCTCAATCACTAAACTAAAGACGATATAATACGCCGAAGCTTAAGTTTAATTATTGTTAAAACTAAATAAGGTGGTACGCGTTTAATTTCCGGAAAATCCTATTTAAAAAAGCAAAAAAATATAACTAAGCAATAATATACGTAGTCTAATGAAATATAGGGTAAAAATCAAGCTAAAAACAAAGCACCACGACAGGGCGTGGTGAAGGGGGTTACGGTGCAAAAAAATCTCTCGGCGTGCAGTAAGCTCGTAGCCAAACCGAAGCGCCCACACCGCGAGAAGTTAAGTATATCTTTTTACCAGGCGTAGATGCAGCATAACGACTACTGAATATTTCAAATCTAGCATGCTGGCTACACCCAACGAATTGGGTCTCATTTGCGCACCGCAGGACAACTCTCTTACGAAAGGAATTATAATATGCTTCAAAATATGGCTTTTTTTGCTCCTCAAATAGTTGGCAATGAAATTGCAGCATATTTTCTGCGCTTACCACCATTTCAGGATTTTCAGGAGAAACCGCGCTCGAATAAACAACCACATCTGCC
>DALYEE010000064.1:0-511 GCA_031972655.1 Candidatus Magasanikiibacteriota bacterium | reverse complement strand
ATAGCAGCCGCTTATCACTCCAAGGCACAACATAAATAGAATCTTCAAACAAAACCATTTTGGCTTGTTCATCGTTTTCCTCCCTTTACATAGAACAAAGGCAACCCTATGCTATTTTCCAAGGATAATCAAGACTTTGTGGGTAAAAATCTTATTTTTTTCTAAACTCTCCGATTAAATACATCTTAAATCTACTAAGGAATTTATTATCGATCATGCGTTCAAAAGCTACTGCCAACCACATGAGAGCGGGTAAAACTCCTAAATATTCTGGATTTCCAGCTCGATCTAAATTTTGCAGCCTGAACCCAGCTTCGCTTAACAGTGACTCCAAACTACCCCGGCTATTTGCCCGGTAATAGGTCCGGTGTGTTTCTTCACCTTTCTTTAAAATCCTGTTTCTAAACCAATCATGTACAAAATGTGGTAATACTTTACTTAGTGCTATAATGGGGTTCAATTTATTAGGAGTTATGAAGATAAAAACACCGTCCGGTTTTAAAATTCTACA
>DALYEE010000063.1:0-3021 GCA_031972655.1 Candidatus Magasanikiibacteriota bacterium | reverse complement strand
CATCAAAATAACTTTCGGCGAAGTTTTTTCGCGAACAAAATTTTGAACGTTTGAAAAATTTTGCTCTATTTTTTTAAAATCAACAAAACCAACGTTTTCTTTTAAATTGCTTTCTAAAAATTTTACCATTGGTTTTAAGCTAAGCGCCTCGTCGTAGCCGTTTGGTCTTCCTAAATGGCTCGTGATAATGACCCTAGAGCCTTTTTTTAGCAAAAAAACAATCGTTGCCAAACTTTTTTTCAACTTAAAATCCGATTGGATTTTGTGGTTTTTAATTGGCACATTAAAATCAACGCGCAACAATACATTTTTATTTTTTAATTCACGACATTCTTTTATAGAAACTAACTTCATATAATCTACCAAAAATAAATGTATGAGCCGCTTCTTTTTTTCGCAGAACACTCTGGTATCTCTGCGTCACAAAGTGACTCAAAAGTATAACGTTAACAATAACAAAAATGTTACTATCTATCTCTATATAGTAACACATTTTCTATATTATTTCGAACCGTAATTTTTCTCGTCTGGCCACACATAGTTGGCAAACACCCACTCGGCCACGTCGCGGGCTTCGCTGAAGCGAGATTCATTACTACTAGCACCCAACACTACCACTCGGATGGTATATTTTTTAGTATCAGTGATTTGAGCTACAAAATTATATCCTGAATCTTTAATGTAGCCGGTTTTCCCCACTACGTGGTCTTTGGGGAAATTGTGAGGAACCCATTTTGTTAACAGCCAATCTGTACTCAAAACTTGCCTTACTTTTTTTCCAAGGGGATGCGCTTCATAAACACCGGTATGAAGAGTCGAAGAAATCTTTTTATTTTGCAGAGCAATTTTTAGCAAACCTAGAATATCACTCGGACTACCAACATTTCGGTAGTCTAAGCCTGTTGGTTCCACAAAATGCAATGTTTTCAGGTTTAATTTTTGCGCTTTTTCATTCATCAAAGCCACAAAATTTTCTGGGGATGAGCTGCTATTCCTAACCAAAGTATTTATTGCGGTATTAGAAGAACCGATCAGCCCAATTTGCCATAAATCCTCTAACTTAAATTCATCACCGACTTTTACATAGCGGACATCTTCGCTAATATCTTTGCGCAAAATAATAGTGGTGGTAGAAAAATTTATCTGCTGATCCGCCAAGACCAGCACGCTCATTAGCTTGGTAATACTAGCCAACGGACGCGTGGTAGAAGAATTTTTTTCAAACAATACTTTTTCACTTGCATCATCAACAACCATGACACTAGAAGCACTTAAAACGCCGTTAAAAATAGCTTTGTTTTGTAAAACCGGTAGGCTAGGTAAACTGGCCGGAAGATAATTTACTTCCGCAGATTTTCCAAATGACACCGACCGCTCAGAAGAAGATGCAAAACTTAAAAAAGGATACTTATTTCTTATTTTTTGAAAAGAAGCCGTACCTGCTACTAAAACTAAAAGACCCAGAAGCATTATGCCAACAGAAGAAACAAAATCAAAAATTCTTTTAGACATAGCTGCTTAAATAGTGGTTTCCATTCCCTTGGAAAGAATTGTTCGGACATATTCGTGATTATGGAGTGCCTCATAATCTGGGAGTTCGTTAATATTCAAAATTCCCATGGAGCGCACAAACTCCATGGTCACTTCATAGCTGGGCAACATTTCGAGTTGACTATTTTTTTCTTTCACCAAACCTCGCATCATTAAATTTCTTAAAATTACACTACAATTGACGCCACGGATTTGTTCAAGCTCGGCTTTAGTAAGTGGACCGCAATAAGAAACTACAGTTAGCGTTTCGAGCTGTGGCTTGGTCAGCTCGCCCAGCAATTCTGATTTTAAAAACTGCTCTGCAACCATTCTATTTTCTGGCTGCGAAGTCATTTGATATTCGGTACCATTTTTGAGAACGACTATTCCAGAAGTAGCTTGATTGTATTTTTCAACCAATACCGACAACAACGATTCAGTTTCTTCTTCACTAGTTTGAACTGCTTCTGCTAATTTTTTTAGGGAAAGCGGCTTGCTAGCTACAAATAAAATAGTTTCTAATTGTGAGACAATATCGGGCATACTAGTTAAAAAGTAACAATGGAGATATGCAAATCATCAAACATTGTCGGTTGATTGATAAATATTTTTTGCGTTTTTACTAATTCTAGTAAAGCCAAAAAATTGATAATGATTTCTGTTTTGTTTGTCGCATCTGATAAAAGATTGGCAAAACTCAGTTGTCGAAATTTTTGCACTGCTTCGTAAATAGAAACAATGCGCTCTTTGATCGAAACTGTAGAATCAATCTGAAGTTTAGGCAACGGATTAACCGGTTTAAGTCGCTTCAAAAGATTTGTAAACGAGGTCAACAAATTATTTGCTTGTGCATTAGAGGGTACCACAAATTCTTCCATTTTAACAGGCGGCTCTATTCGTCCGTATGCCAAAGATTTATTTTCCCACATCTTACCAATAATCTTACTCGCTTCACTATATCTTTTGTAAAGCTTCAGCTGCTCTGCCAGGCTTGGTCCTTCGTCTTCTTCTGGATATAAATATGGCAAGAGAGTTTTGGATTTCAAATACAAGAGTTTTGTAGCGATAACCAAAAAATCCGCGAGTTCCTCTGGGAACAATTCTTCGAGCGTATCAAGGTAACGCACATATTGATCTGTTACTTCGGCGATTGAGATTTCGGCGATTGGCAACTCTTCCTTTTCGATCAACTGCAAAAGTAAATCCAGTGGACCTTGAAATTTTTCGAGCGTAACCGCTGTTTCCATAATTAGACTTTTGGCTTTGTTGAAGTAAGCGTAATATGAGTTTCACTTAAGGCTTTGGATGAAACTACCGATGGCGCACCCATCATTAAATCACGAGCATCGCCGGTTTTGGGGAAAGCAATCACCTCACGGATATTCGGCTCATTTGCCAAAAGCATCACCAAGCGATCAATACCAGGGGCAATACCGCCATGTGGAGGAGCGCCGAACGTAAAGGCTTCAAGCATGTGTCCAAATTGTTTTT
>DALYEE010000062.1:1491-3165 GCA_031972655.1 Candidatus Magasanikiibacteriota bacterium | reverse complement strand
CCCAGTAATTATCATCATTTTTTTCTTCTGTAAATACTCTAATCAAATCGCCGTCAATGTTTACTATTTCGGCATCTTGGTATTCATATGATTCCAGCACACCTAAAACATCTTTTCCTAATTCAGTTATATCCTTAGCAAGGATAATTTTAAAATCACATCTTATACACTCATATTTGTATTCGCCTCTAGAATATGGGCCGTGTTGTTTTACAAGTTTACAGTTACATCTTTGTTTTGGACAAAGTGCGATAGCAGAAAAAACACCAAACATTTCATCACTTTGTATATCCCAATAAGTATACTTACCAAGTGGTTAAGCGTTATTGGAACCGTCGCCTATCTTTAATCTTAAAGAGGCGAAAATGTATACTTAAATTTGGGAGACAAAATAAATATATAGTAAATATAAATTAAATGCAAATTTACAAATCTTTACTAATTCATCGGACAAGTATTTCTCCCAATGGCCGCATAAAAAATACACCAACTAAAAATCGCTTCAAAAAAACAAAACCCAGCCACAAAAAAAGCCACTACGTGCTGGCCACCGGTAACAAGCGCATACACTACGAGAGCAACACCCGTAAGCGCACGGAGCACTCTGTCATAAACCCCAATATTTTTTCTCTTTTGTGGCACACCAGTTTGTGGCTTACTCGAGCGCATTTTTTTCGCAACAGTTTGGAAAACAAACCCACCCAAAAAACCAAGTACCAAAGGAAGTGCGATATACAAAAAATAGTACATAAAGTTCATGATTAAAATTAATCAACAACCGCCTGTCATCCTGAGAGAGCGTCGCAGCGACCGAAGGATCCCTCGACATTCGTGAGCGTTCAAGAGATCCTTCGCTACGTGCGAACTTCGCTCAGGATGACAGTGAAAGGAGTGTAAAAACCTACTGTTTTTTATCCGAAACAATTTGTCCGTCCTTGAGAAGAATAATTCTTTTTGATTGACGCGCATATTCATCCTCATGCGTGACCATCACGATAGTTTGGCCACCTTTGTACAAATCCAGAAAAGCTTCCATCACCACTTTGGAATTCTCCGAATCCAAATTTGCCGTTGGTTCATCCGCAAAAAGCACACGGGGCTTATGCGCAATGGCGCGTGCAATAGATACCCGCTGCTGCTGTCCACCCGAAAGTTGGCTTGGTAAATTATTTTTCTTATCTTCCAGTCCAATTCTCTTCAAGGCCTTCATCGCCATTTCATTGGCTTTCTTTTTAGAATCCCCATTCATCATCATCGGCAGCGCTACATTTTCAAGCGCGTTAAGCTCTGGTAAAAGTGCATAATCCTGGAAAACAAAGCCCATTTTTTCCAAACGGATTTGCGTTTTTTCTTTTTGCGAAAGTTTGGATGTGGGTTTGCCATCAAAATACACTTCCCCACCACTAAAATTATCTAGCAGTGAAAGCTGGTACATGAGGGTAGATTTCCCCGCACCAGAGGGCCCAATGATCGCCACAAACTCACCATCTTTAATCTCCACATCAATCCCCTTCAAGATTGTCAGCTCAGTTTCGCCACTCCCAAATTTTTTAAAAGGCGGCTTGCCAGTAAAAGTTGAACTACCAGTGCTGAACCATAAAAAAGAATATGGAACGAACCAAGTCCATGAGCCAAAGTGCCTTCTTTCGCTTCATCAGAAATGGTATGGGAAAT
>DALYEE010000062.1:0-1481 GCA_031972655.1 Candidatus Magasanikiibacteriota bacterium | reverse complement strand
ATTTCTATAGCTTCTTTACTTTCTATAAGTTCCAATTTTTTGATTAATTTTTCTGTTTTAAGCATACAATAATTTTATCTTCCCAAAATAGCATCAAGCGTGTTGCGGCGCACAATAATCTTGGCCGGAATGTACCCAGCCAAAAGAGTCACCACCATCAAAATCGCAATACGAATCGCGGCGCCCTCAGGGGTTGCTACCAAAATACCGTCCGAGAAAGGAAAATCAATCGGATTTTTATCAAAATATGGTTTCAAAAAACCAAAGGTTAAAGACACCCCGATGATGGACCCCACTGCGCCATAAAAAAACGCTTGGAGAACATACGAAAACTCAATAGCAATCGGGCTAATACCTACACCTTTCATAATACCAATAAACTTGCGCTTGGTAACGGCGTTAATAAAAATCACAATAAAAATTGTGATGGTTGCCACCACCAAAGCAAATGAAGACAAAGCATTACCGAGTACAGCCATTGTAGTCTCAATGTTGCGCAAGAAACTAGGAATAGCTTGCTCCGATGTTTGCACGCGAGCATCGCTATCGCTCAAAATGGTTTTAATTTCCGAAACCAGATTCAAAGCATTTTTTTGGTCTGTTCGAATAGCTACTTCTTGATAAAACAATTTATTTACCGGCAAAAGCGTACGCACTTCTTGATCGAGCACAAAAGCACGTGTAGAAATCTCATCTACTTTGCTTTTAACAATTCCTTTGATGATATAGTCCTTTCCCCCACCAGAACCCTGCACCAAATTCAAATGCACCCTACTACCCACATCCACATCTTCCAAAAAAGTTAAACCTGGAGTGTTCGCATCCGCAAACGAAGAATATTTTTTAATCAAATTTGCACCGATCAAAATATACCCCGTATCATCTTTAGTTAATGTTTCACCCTTCAGAATAAAACGAGAAAATTGGGTAGTTGCTTCTTCGCGGTCTGGATCAATACCTGCCAAAGACATAGTTGCTTCATTAGCTTTTTCACCTTTTTTAGGCAATTCATTTAATGTTCCAAGAACTCTGGCACCCACAACATACCTAGGTGAATACATGGTTACTTTCGGATTAGACTTTAAATAGTCCAAAAGCTCTGGTGTTTTTTCAATATTATTTTTGCCATCCGCTGTAGTTACAACAACCTCCCCACTATAACTACTTCTAAATTGAGCGTATGAACCAGTAATTAAAC
Organism: Candidatus Magasanikiibacteriota bacterium; assembly: GCA_031972655.1. GTDB lineage: Bacteria > Patescibacteriota > Patescibacteriia > Magasanikbacterales > GWA2-37-8 > DALYEE01. The sequence goes on along the minus strand of DALYEE010000062.1, from coordinate 283 downwards.
CTAAAAGCAAACCGGATACAACGACCAAGTTTAGAAAAGTTAAAACCATGATAAAAATAATCAGCGCGGTAGTCCCTTTGCCCGAGCGGCGAATCTGACGCAAAGCCAAAAACCAGCCTACTCGCGCAGCGTTCGCATATTCTGTATACAAATTTGAAAATCGATTCATATTTTTTATTCACTGAATTTACTAATGTATTCTTTCACATTAAACTTACTTGCACAACCACGATCATTCATAAAGCGTACTTTGCCAAATATCGATCTATCAAACCATGCTCTA
>DALYEE010000061.1:1808-3879 GCA_031972655.1 Candidatus Magasanikiibacteriota bacterium | reverse complement strand
GATTTGGAGTTTTATAAATGGAAAACCACAACGTGATATCAGAGTTTATTTGGAATATTAAAGAGCATATTCGTGATGAGTATGCAGAAAAGGACTACGAGGAAGTAATTCTACCCTTTACACTATTAAGGCGTATTGACTGCGTGTTAGAAGCGACACACGATGCAGTTGTAGAAGCCAATGATAAATTCAAAAATTCTGCATCTCCTGAAGTGCTTGATCAATTACTCAAGAAAGCTGCCGGACAAAACTTTTATAATAAGTCTGATTATACTTTGCTTGGCCTTACCAAAGACATCAACAACATCGGTGTAAACTTTGATGCATACCTAAAAGGCTTCAGCGAAAACATTAAAGATATTCTTTTAAACTTTAGTGGCGGACCAGAAAAAGGTTTATCGCCTATTTACGAAACACTGTTGCGTAAGGGTTTGCTTCTTATTGTTACCAAAGAATTTGTATCCCCAAAAATTGATTTGCACCCTGATAAAGTAAGCAATCATGCAATGGGAACCATTTTTGAAATACTGATCCGAAAATCAAAAGAAACAAGCAACGAAAAAGCAGGGCAATATTTTACCCCTTGTGAAATTGTAAGGTTAATGGTCAATCTTGTATTTGCCAATGAAACCGATAAACTGCAAAAAGCTGGTGCAGGTATAAATATTTATGACCCATGTTGCGGAACAGGCGGGATGCTTACCACAGCTAAAGATTATTTGCAGGAAACAGTCAATAAAAACTTGGATGTGTGGCTCTATGGACAGGAGATAAACGAAAAGACTTATGCTATTGCTAAATCCGATTTACTGATTAAAGGTGAAGATGCTGAAAACATTAAGCAAGGGAATACCATTACCAGAGATAGTTTGATTGGCAAGACTTTTAACTACATGCTTACCAATCCGCCTTTTGGTGATGATTGGAAAAATATGCGGGAGTTTGTAGAAAATGAAGCCGAAGAAAAAGGGTTTAGCGGTCGTTTTGGTGCAGGCACTCCTGATGTAAGCGATGGATCTTTTTTGTTTTTGCAACACATGATCAGCAAAATGAACCCGGCTGGAAGTACTATCGGTATTGTATTTAATGGTTCTCCGCTGTTTAATGGTGATGCAGGCGGTGGCTGGAGCAATATCAGAGGTTGGATAATGGACGATCCGCACGATTTACTGGATTGCATTGTCGCCATGCCTAAAGATTTATTTTATGGCACAGGTATTGGAACCTACATCTGGATACTGAACAACAAAAAACCTGCCAACCGCAAAGGCAAAGTTCTGTTGATTAATGCCATACACTCCAGTTTTACCAAAAAAATTAAGTCGCTAGGTAAAAAGCAATACGAGATAAGCGAAAGTGGTATTAGCCTGATTACTGATATTTATAAAAACTACCAAGATTTTAATATTGAAGTAGAAGAGGATGGCAACAAACGAAGTGTAGAAATAAGCAAGATTTACGATGTAACCGATTTTAAATACACTAAAGTTACCGTTGAAAGACCTTTGCGATTGGCTTATGAAATTACTGACGAAAAAATTAAGGCGTTACAAGCACACACTAAGTTTATAGAACTTGCTACCACAAAAAAGAAAGACAAAGCAGCAGCCGAAGCCGATATTGCCAAAGGTAAAGTCATTCAAGAAAAAATATTAAAAGGATTAAATACTCTAAAAGGCAAACCAAGAGAAATGAACGATGCCAGTTTCTTTGTTGAATTTGCAAAAACTATTGGAAGCAAGCCAAACAAAGCATTGCTAAAAATGTATAGGGATACTTTGGGCGAAAAAGACGAAGAAGCCGAAGTGGTTTTTGCCGACCCCTTTGATATACCAAAACAAAAAGGCCGAGTATGCGACTGGGCAGAAAAGCCATTGTTTGATACTGATCTGCGTGATAGTGAAAGCATTAAATGGAAAGAAAATATTACCGAATATTTTGAACGGGAAGTACTGCCTTTTGCCCCTGATGCCTGGATGGATAGAGAAAAAGACAAGATTGGCTACGAAATACCTTTTACAAAATTCTTCTATGAATACAAACCGTTAAGAGATTTAAAACTGATAATGGC
>DALYEE010000061.1:0-1708 GCA_031972655.1 Candidatus Magasanikiibacteriota bacterium | reverse complement strand
CCGAACAACACGCCATTGTTCGTTTTCTCGATTACAAAACAGGGCAGATAGATAGCTTTATTGCCAACCGCCAAAAGCAAATTGAATTGTTGAAGGAGCAGAAAGCATGCATCATCAATAATGCTGTTACCAAAGGCATTAACCCAAATGCTAAAATGAAGGATAGTGGGATTGAGTGGATTGGGGAAGTGCCGGAGCATTGGGAGATTCTCAAGTTAAAATACATCATTAAGACAATGGCTTCGGGTGTTAGTGTTAATTCAACTGACGATCCAGCTGAACCATTTGAATTTGGCATTCTTAAAACAAGCTGCGTTTATACTGGGGAATTCAATCCAAATGAAAACAAGAAAATTTTAGAAAGCGAATTTGACCGAATGGCATGTCAAGTAAAAGGGAATTCAATAATAATGAGTAGGATGAATACTCCTGAATTAGTAGGAGCAAATGGATTTGTTGATAAAGATTATAAGAACTTGTTTTTGCCAGATAGATTATGGCAAACTGTATTTTTTAAGAAAGCACAAATTGTTCCTAGATGGTTAAGCTATTTTTTAGCGTCACATAGATTTAGAACATTAATATCTTCTCTTGCGACAGGCACAAGTGCAAGCATGAAAAATATTACCCAAGAAGATGTGTTAGGAAGTTCAATTTGTCTGCCCACAATAAAAGAACAAAATGAGATGCTTGTTTTTTTCGAAAATGAAACATCAATAATTGACACCCTCATTTCCAAATACCAAAAGCAAATAGATTTAATGCAGGAATACCGCACTTCGTTAATAAGCCAAGCAGTAACTGGTAAAATAGATGTGAGAGAATGGCATCCCAAAAAGGCGGTAACAGCATGAACCAACAACTAAAAAATAAAATCGAAGCCACCGATACCAGCATTAATAAACTGCTGAAAGAACAAAAATTTACCATTGATTATTTCCAACGGGAATACCGCTGGCAAGAAAAACATATCAAACTTTTGGTGGAAGATTTAACCACTACATTTTTAAAATCATACAAAACCGAACACAAGCGCCCAGAAGTAGCCAATTATCAGAGCTATTATCTAGGGCCAGTGGTGTTTAGTATCAGCCCCGATACAGGCAAAAAATCTATTATCGATGGGCAACAGCGGATCACTTCTATTACTCTGCTTTTAATTTATCTCAATCATTTACAAACAGCTAATACACAAAAAGTATCTATTGGTGATTTGATTTTTTCAGAGAAATACGATGAAAAGTCATTCAATATGTCAGATGAACAGCGTGAACCTTGCCTTAAAGCACTCTATGAAACAGGCGAATACATCATTAGAGACGACGATGACGAAACTGTGAAAAATATGGTGGCTCGCTATGAAGACATAGATGAGTGTTTTCCCGAAGAATTAAACCTACAGGCTTTGCCTTTTTTTATCGATTGGTTTAAAGAAAATGTGGTGATTGTGGAGATAACCGCTTATTCTGACGACAATGCCTATTTGATTTTTGAAACCATGAATGACCGTGGCTTAAATCTTACTCCGACCGAAATGTTGAAAGGCTTTGTACTATCAAGAATAACCAACCAAAAACAACGCAATGAAATAAACGGCATTTGGAAAGCAGAAATACAAAAGCTTCATGCCTTTGATGAAAATGCCGACCAGGTATTTTTTCAGGCATGGTTTAGGTCAAAATATGCTGTTACCATACGCCCTGGTAAA
>DALYEE010000060.1:0-3927 GCA_031972655.1 Candidatus Magasanikiibacteriota bacterium | reverse complement strand
ACGCACGGTATCCCGTGCCATGACTCCCCGACATGACGTTCGGGGCTGCTAAAAAGATCCTGATACTATCGGGATTTTTTTATTTACATTTTATTTCAAACCCGCTAAACTTAAGGCGACAAAATGGGAGGTGCAATCATGAGTCAAATTACAATTCTAGATAACGGAAGATTCTCGTTGATGGGTTTGCCGCCAGGATCAATTAATCCTTGTTCTGAACCTAAGAATATTGGCGGACACCCTAAAATAGCCCGTATCCAATACGAAAGAAGAATTGACCGAGCCGCAGGACTGAACGCAGGTTTTTTATCAATCGATCCTAGCGAATTCTCTGCAACATCCTCTTTACTTATTGAAAAACTGCGTGATTGGGGCTATGCTGCCCTACTTAATCGTGGAGTTTACCCCACAGCCATTCCAGCATTAGACGGAAGACACGGTTATGCCACGACTTTTTTTAAAACATTTATTCCGTCCCTCAGAGATAGTATGTGGCGTCGAAATGGTTTGTTGACGAATAATTTTCCGGAAGATGTAAATATCTCCACCCGAGAACAATTCTCATGCACCAGAAGGCACTGGGAAATGCTGAAAAAAGCATTCCGCACACCAGTATATGGGCTATATCTACCGTTTGCTCTTCAAGGATTCAGTATAGAAGCAGCAAGACGGCTGATAAATGAATTACCAGACAACTTCTCTTTGTGTGGACCAATTGATATATGTGCCACGCTACTACTATATGAGGATTTCTTTATTGTTAATTCCTCAAGACCCACGATGGTAGCCGGTGGTATTAGTTCATTATCAAATCAAGAACTTTCCGTGGCAATTGGCACAATTACTCATGAACAAAATGGTGGCAAAGATAAAGAAATTGAACTTCACTGTGGGTTTTCACCACCCAATCTATACACAACTGGTTCGAGTGATTTTTCACCTGGCCTACTATTCACACTATAAACCTCCCCCTTCTTCCCCAAGGGGTTTTACTTTTGACTTCTACCCCAAAAACTCATATAATACCGTAAAATAAACCTACATCCGTATGCATTTACTCGATAGATTTTCTACTCATGTGCGCGAAGTTTTGGCCAAAAGTATCCGCCTCGCGACCGAGCTCAAAAATCACAACGTCGAACCAATCCATTTATTTTTTGCCCTCGCCAACCAAAAAGGTTCGGTGGCGCAAGAAATCATCAACCGCCTCAAGCTTAATCCCAAAACTATGGAAGAGGCGATTTTTAGTTTACCCGTTGATACTGGCGCGCTCAAAGCTATCCCCGTAAATGCTTCCAACGAACATCTTTTGGCTTCGCTCTCTTTACCCGCCAAAACCGCTGTTGAAAAAGCTCTGCTCATCGCCCAAGAAAACAACCACAACTTCATGGGCACCGAGCATTTGCTCACCAGCCTCATTCGTATGAAAGACAAAACTATCAATACCATTTTACAAACCAACAAAGTAAAAATTTCTGATATCGAAAAACAACTCAGCACCATTCTGGCCAATGCCAGCCAATTTCCACAGCTGACAGAAGCTGCCCAAGTGATGGAACGCCTCCAAGAAAACATGGGTGAAGTGCCACCTGCACCTGGTGAATTTCAAGAGCAGGCTACCGAGCAACATGACCACAAAAAAGGCAAGAAAAAACAAACTGCTTTAGATTTTTTTGCTGTTAACCTTACCAACAAAGATTCGGAAGAAAATATCGATCCAGTAGTAGGTCGTGATGTGGAACTTGAACGTATTGTTCATATTCTGTGCCGTCGTACCAAAAATAACCCCATTCTACTTGGTGATCCTGGTGTTGGTAAAACTGCTATCGTGGAGGGGTTGGCCAAAAAAATCCTCCAACGCGATGTGCCCGATATTTTGCAAAACAAAAAAATCTACGCTCTCGATATGGGCATGCTCATTGCCGGAACCATTTACCGTGGTGAATTCGAAGGGCGCCTCAAACAAGTGATCGAGGAAGTAACCAACAATCCGGATATTATTTTATTTATCGATGAAATTCACAACATCGTCGGCGCGGGTTCCAATCAAGGCACCATGGACGCCGCAAATATTTTGAAACCGGCTTTGTCTCGCGGACAAATTCGTTGTATCGGCGCCACCACTCCGCAAGAATTTAAAAAATATATCGAAAGCGACCCCGCACTAGAACGTCGTTTTCAACCCATTTTTGTCAAAGAACCAAGTGTAGAAAATACCATTCATATTTTAAAAGGCATCAAACCCAACTATGAAGCGTATCACCAAGTGGCCATTGCGGAAGACGCCATAATTGCTGCAGTAGAATTATCCGACCGCTACATTGCTCATAAATTTTTACCGGACAAAGCCATCGATCTCATGGATGAAGCTGCGGCTGCCAAACGCCTGACTATCAAATCGAATGCCTGGCAGAACAAGTTAGCCAAAGCTCGCCAGCGTTTGGAAAAAATTATTGCCTCCAAAGAACAAGCGGCGCAAAATGACAAATTTGCCGAAGCCGTAAAATTTAAAGACCAAGAAGAAAAGTTAACTTTGCAAATTAAACAACTAGAAAAAGAAGGACGAAACAAAAAATTCCCTCTTTTAGCGACCGTTACCGCCGAAGACGTGCGTCTTCAACTAGCTAGAATCAGTGGAATTTCTTTGTCCGATCTATGGATAGAGGAACCAGAAAAATTAAACAACATCAATCTTGAATTGAAAAAAATAATTGTCGGCCAAGATCATATTATTGATGATGTGCTAAAGCTCGTTCGACAGGGTAAACTTGGACTGTCACACCCCAACCGACCGCTCGCTTCGTTTTTATTTATCGGAGACAGCGGTGTAGGAAAAACAGAGCTGGCTAAAAAGTTGGCAGAAAAACTATACCCGGGTCGTGAAGCGCTCATCAAACTAGACATGAGTGAATACAATGAAAGTTTTGGCGTTTCCAAACTTCTTGGCTCTCCGGCTGGATATGTAGGCTACAAAGAACACAATCAATTTACCGATAAAATAAAAATGAATCCGCATTGCGTTTTGGTATTCGATGAAATCGATAAAGCGCACCGCGATGTTACCAAGTTGCTACTACAAATTTTGGAAAGCGGTGAAATCACCGACTCCACTGGCAAGAAAACATCGCTGAAGCATGCGATTATTATTCTCACCACAACCCTTGGATCAGAAGACATCAAAAAAGGTGGTTTGGGATTTGATAAAGCAGCTCAAAATACCCAAGAAAATTTAAAAATGTTAACTGAGAAATTAAAAGAATTTTTTACTCCAGAAATTATTAATCGTTTAGATAAAATTTGCCTATTCAATTCTTTGAATGCCGACCAGCTAGCGGAAGTAGCGAATATTGAGGTAGATGAACTAAACAATCGTCTGAAAAAATACCACACGACACTTACCACTGAGCCAGAATTTTTCAAAAACTATTTTAAAGCTGCCGAACAAAAATTTGATAGTGCGCGGGAAGTACGTATTTTTGTACGCACAAATATTGAGCAACTCATGGCAGAAGTCATTCTAAGAAAAAAAATTAAACCCACTTACATTCTTTCCACTTCCAACAACCATACGCTAATCATCAAATAATTGTGAAGTATGCTTAATGCATCTCCCATTAAGAATCTAACTGATCGTCAGCAAGTTCTGAACGATCTTATTGTTAGCAAACAGCGTGATCGAAATAATTTAAAGCTTGATGGGGAAAACGAAGAACATGGAGCTCGACTACTGCGTCGTCGCACTATTCAAATAGAAGGAAGGAAAGAATCTTCTGAATCAGACGCCACCACCGACTCTGCAAATACAAACCCTCAACAACAAGGACAAAATTTAGGAGGATCTAATTTAGATCCTAACAGTCAATTGAACGCCGAACCAAAAACAGAATTTGCCCCGCTTCAACCTGAACAAGGTAGTCCGAGCGCTAT
>DALYEE010000059.1:723-4580 GCA_031972655.1 Candidatus Magasanikiibacteriota bacterium | reverse complement strand
AAAAAATCTCTCATAGAATTACAAACTATTCCGGGTGTAGGCCCATCTATTGCCAAAGATTTATACGACATAGGAATTCACCGCATTCAAGATCTAAAGGGGAAAGACCCTGAAATTTTGTATAAAAAATCCTGCCGTTTAGCAGGAGTGACTATTGATCGTTGTTTACTCTATACTTATCGATGTGCGGTGTATTTTGCTTCACATACCACACACGATCCAAAACTTTTAAAGTGGTGGAATTGGAAGGATAAAAAATAAACTTGGTTTACAGTGGTAAAAGCTCTTGGAGCATTTGCGCCATATGCGTCGGACCAGGAATCCAATGTGTGGCACGTGCCCGAAGATAATCTGGACAATCACCTACCGCAACTCGAACCCCAAAATCATACTCAAACATCTCACGATCATTGTGATCGTTACCAAACACTAAAACATCTCCAAGACTCAAATTATGCATCACCATAAGTCGAAGTGCAGCGTCACCCTTGTTTACACCTGCTGCGTTTACGTCCAAAAATCCTTCGTTGTAAACATGGGTAAGCCCCGGCGCTGACCGAATACCTGAAAAAGAAACTTTGGTCACACCCCTAGCCCTCATCCAATCTAAAAAAGTGTCCGCATCAGCAGTTTTGCCTAACACATACTTCTCAAACTTACGGATTGCTTCAAAGTTAGCACCACGTACAAAATACAAATAACGACCACCTCCGTCTCGCGGGCAAAAATTCGCAAAATTCAAGGCTGGATCTCGCAAAAGTGGTGCTATCAAACTGATCTCACCATCACTGAGCTCGAAGCGTTCAATTACCTCCCCCGAATTTGTAACAATTGAACCTCCGTTTTCTAAAATAAGCGGCGCGTTGGGGGTAAAACCAAGTTTACCAGCAACGCGAATATAACCACGACCTGTGGCAACTGTTACCAGATGTCCGGCATTTTGCAATAATCCCAACATGGCAAGTGTCTCTGAGGGAACACCATCCGTAGTTGCAAGCGTTCCATCCCTGTCGAAAACTAATAATTTACTCATGCTTAAAGCTCCTTTCGCCGTGAATTTTGAGATTTCACGCTTATCTCTAAATCAATAGAGATTAGTAATTTTTAAAGCTAAAACGTCTTATTGTCAAGCAATATAATCAATTTTTGATTTTACTGTCCAATCAAAACAGACCGCATTGAAATACTTTTATAAACCAAACCTTCGGCAAAAAAAGCTGCTTGTTCATTTTTTTCTTGCAAAGCCAGCACATAAAGCAAAGGCCAATAATGCTCCGGTGTGGGGATAGCAAGTTGAGAAATATGCCCTAATTTTTTATAATCGATGAGAGCTTGGTGATTACCTTCCGAGATATATTTTTTGGATAATTCGTCAAATTCAAAAGCCCAATCATAGGGCTTAGAAATTTCATCAAAGGTAATAAGCCCTAAATTATGTACAATGTTTCCGCTGCCCACAATCAATACTCCTTGTCTGCGCAAAGATGCTAGTTCTTTGGCTAATTCATAGTGGTAAGCTGGGGGTTTAGTTGCGTCCAGGCTAAGTTGAAACACTGGCACGTCGGCCTCGGGAAACAAGTGTTTCATTACCACCCAACAACCATGATCTATCCCCCAATCTGTGTCCCAACCAACTTTAGTTTTACTAAGATTATTTTGCACTTCTTTAGCAACACGCGGCGCACCAGGGCAGGCATAGCGCATATCATACAACTCAGACGGAAAACCATAAAAATCATGGATTGTTTTTGGCCACTCCGCGCCATGCACATAGCTTCCATCCACAAACCAGTGGGCGGAAACACACAATATGGCATGCGGTTTTGGTAACTTTTTTCCTATTACTACCCAGCTTTTGGTGAACTCATTTACTTCCACCGCATTTATTGGTGATCCATGACCCACAAACAAAACCGGCATTCGCTCAGTTTTTAGAAAACTTGAAACAACATTTTTAAAACTAGCGATATTCATATTTATACAGTCAAACTATTTTTCTTCACTTCTCTTTTTCTCTCTACATAATCTGGAATTGTTCGTGCCACTAAATGCCAAAAATTTTTGGAATGATTAAACTCTCGCAAATGACAGAGCTCGTGCACAATAATATAATCCGTCAGAGGCGATGGCAGCAAGGCAATTTTATAGTTAAAACTGATGTTGCCTTTTTTGGAACAACTTCCCCAGCGAGTTTTTTGATTGCGGATTGATATTTTCTGATAAATAAATCCGTAGGCTTTATTAAAATATTCCAAACGTTCGTGAGCGAGCTGCAAGGCCTGTTTTTTATACAATAAAAAATCTTTTCGAGAATTTTTTATTGGTAGCGAAGGAGAAATTTTCTTAAAGTAATTTATTTTTTCTATAATCCACGCCGATTTGCTTAACAAAAATTTTTCAATTGTCCGTGGCCACAGCAATCTCGGCGCGGTAATCACTACTCGCCCACCCGGATAAATAGAAAGTCTAACATGACGAGCTCTCTTACTCGTTCGCAATGTATACTCAAGCTTTACACCACCGAGTTCAATAGAACGTTGCATTTTGATAAAGTTAACTTGTTGAGTCGAGGGTTATTTCTCAGCTTGATGGGATTTTTTATACAAAACCATACACGCTGTAATAAAAGCAAAGGCAACCAAACTCATTAGCGGAATAGTTACAAATCCAAATACTTCTAAATATTTTGTAGTGCAGGACACACCAACTCGGCACGGCCTCAAACTCTCGGGGATAATATTGTAGTAAAGCAAATTGTGATAGAGCGCAATTAAAAATCCCAAAATACTAAAAGGCAAAACATACGAATCAACATTTTTATCTTTTTTCCAAATACCCACCAAGAGAATTAGAGCCAACGGATACATTAAAATTCTTTGGTACCAGCACAAAATACAAGGCGCAAAATTCATAACCTCACTAAGGTACAGACTACCTAGAATACTTACCACAACCAATAAAAATGCTAGGTATAATACATTGTTCTTTAACCATTTATAGAACATATTGAGTAATATTAAATAGATACTTAGTAAACACACCTTATCATATTTGGATCAAAAATAGAACCAAAATAGCGTGTATTTATTGGACGAAGCGATAAAAGTGAATAAAATCGGGCTATCCTATTGATCATTTTTCAAAATACTATATAATACAGGACATAAATCGTTCTTTTTGCTCATTCATATTTAATTTATTTATTTTTTAACCATATATACTATGGCCGGAATGACCAAATCTGCCCTACTATCATTGTTGGCAGACAAAACAGGTTTAAGTAAAAAGGATGTTGGAGGATTTTTTGACGAGCTCTCCGCAGTGGCTTACAAGGAAGTCAAAAAAAGTGGAGTATTCGTAATGCCAGGTTTTGGCAAAATGGTAAAAGTTCGCCGCGCTGCTCGAACAGGACGCAACCCAGCAACAGGTGCAACTATCAAAATCCCTGCAAAAACTGTTGTTAAATTCCGCTTAGCAAAAGCTGCTAAAGAAGCAGTTCTCTAAACAAAAACTCTCAAAAACCCGCTCAATTTGAGCGGGTTTTTGTTTTTTTATTATATTATATTATTACTGGATCTTAACTGTTCCTGCTCGTGCAGTTCCTTCAGCAAATAGAGGACTCCATACAATATCTGACATATTTCCATTGCCATTATTATCATAACCCAAACCACCAATTTCTTCATTAACAAAATATGTTACACCATATGAATTTGTTAAGCTCAAAATCCAAGTGTCCCCTGTTTTAGAAGAACCTGGATTACGCATCAAAACCATAAAGGTTATATCTGCATTCGCTGGAACGTCGTAAAGATTTGAAATAGCAAAATTAAGGTTAGGGTTGTCTGCAACCAATG
>DALYEE010000059.1:0-713 GCA_031972655.1 Candidatus Magasanikiibacteriota bacterium | reverse complement strand
GCCAGATTAACCGCCACTAAGTCATATGTCATTCCGCTTCCTTGGTGAGTTCCATTATCATTAAACCTGACGGAAGAAACCCGAATCTTGCCAGGACCATTGGTCAAATTGATACTCCCCAAAAAACTGCCCCTTGATGCAGTTTGCATTAATTCAGCATCGCTAAGTGGAACGGCAGTATTCAAAGTAACTTTCCAAGGTGATATTCGTGTAACAATCGAGTTTTTTAATTCACCTGTACCATTTCCGGAAAATTCTACGGCTTTAATCTCTTTCTTGGAGTTTACTCCATACCCAACAACATCCGCTACTGGAACCGAGATAAAAAACGTGTCACCTACTCGAGCATTTACGGGTGTGTTTAGGAAGGCTCGCATATACACAGTTACCGAATTTCCTGGCTGAATGGCTTGCGGAAGAATGTTACTGTCTTTAGACAAAGTTTTGGAACAAAGTTTTTGTGCTCCCACATCTGAGCAAGCAAAAGAACCAACGGAATCCAAAAGATTATCAGCTACACCTTGTTGCGGAGGAACCCCATTGTAAAACTGAATAGCCACGATATCATTCGGGGTAAACAAAAGCCCATTAATATTTACTTTCAAACTGCGCAGTTCAATAGGTTCTTTTTCGGCAGTGAGCTTTAGTGCAAACACGGTTGGCGGAGTGTTAACAACAGAATTAATCAAAGCCGCTTGCTCGGAGTTTGGTGT
>DALYEE010000058.1:0-4833 GCA_031972655.1 Candidatus Magasanikiibacteriota bacterium | reverse complement strand
AAATTCTCCCGATATGTTTATAACCCGCAACTTTCTCTTCACCCCCCGCAGAAATTACTATTCTAACTCCCTCTATAATAATCATAATTACACCCAGTATACTCGCAATAGAAACACCAAATCGATAAACTGCTTTGATATATTCGCCAATCCAAGGGAATTGGATGTTTCCTTGTTCGTCAACCGTGTTAGCAACCTCGGTAAATTTCAAATTGGGAATAATTATTTCCAAGATAGGCTTTTTGATTTGTAAAGCTTTGACAAGTTCTTGACCAGGGAAAACTCCGCAATCACTAATTTTACATTCACCCGTAACAACTACGGGGTAGACGCTAAATTTTTTGTTTTTTTCCAAAAGAGCATTACAATCTTGTTGAGAAGTAACCTGCGTTCCGAAACTAACGCCGTTGATTTGTTTGTCATCCCCAAATATAGTCTGTGTTTCGTATAAAATGTCCGTTTGCATGACTGAAACGCATTTGTCTTTAACCTCTTTTAGCAAACAAATACTGTCCGCGCCTTCACATTGGGTTCTTCTTAAGGAACATAAACAACCAGGCGCGGCATATGCCGGAGAAGAAAAAAAAGAGGATAAGAAAAGAAAGATAGAAAAAGAGAGAATCAATAATTTTTTACGCATAATTTGGCAATGAAGAAAAAGTTTTAAATTCTAACTCTAAATTTATCGCGGTACATTTTATTAGCAAGCCTAGCTATGATTTTTTCCAGTACAGTGAACAGGATAGCCAATAAATTTACCATGTGCAGCATCAACTAAGCCTTTATATTCAAAATGCCAAATCTCCTTTCTCAATCGGTTAAAGTTTGCTCCGTCAGCCTCATAAAATATTTTGGCAATTTTTTCTATAGCATCAGGTGGTATAGAACATTGGCTATTAAAATCCGACAAAGTTAAAGATTTATTATCTTTATAAAGATATATATCGATTGCTTGTCCTGTTCCATGATTAGAATAACCTGGAGCTGCTCTTGACCCTGAATGTTTGCCGCCGCTTTCCGCAGCCTGTCTACACCAGCCTCTTGCCTGAGTGTCGAAATCACGCCAAGCGCTGGAAAATCTGAGCTCGTACCCTTCTCTTATTGCGATGTCAACTGCTTTACACAGGGACTGATCCATTCCATCAATTACATACGCAGACGCAGTTCTTCCGTCGAGATTTTTTAATTTGCCATTACAATTTGTTTCTACCATGTATTTTTTAGGCATTACCCCACACGCTTTAACCTTTGCCGGGTCGTAAGCTCCATCTTTTGACCCCAGACATGGGATATTGCTTCCTTTGCCCCCCTCCCAGTCATTATCGGTACATTCTCTGTATTCAGCAGCATCGAGGACAAGCTGTGGTTTTGTCTTTTTAATTATTTCTCCTGCCTTGAATAGCTCTTTATTTTCTAATTCTGAGTTATCATCATACGCATAGTTATCCGATCCCTCAGCGAGTTTAATCTTCAACGCCTGAAAACTCACTAGATCCGAATTAATATTATACAAAATAACATACGAAAACCAAGCTAAACATAAACCCGCACAAATTCTCCCGATATGTTTATAACCCGCAACTTTCTCTTCACCCCCCGCAGAAATCACTATCCTAACCCCCTCTACAATAATCATAATTACACCCAATATACTCGCAATAGAAACACCAAATCGATAAACTGCTTTGATGTATTCGCCAATCCAGGGGAATTGGAGATTCCCATTTTCATCAACTGTATTAGCGATGTCAGTGAACTTAAGATTTGGGATAATAATCTCTAAGATCGGTTTTCTTATATCCAATTTAAGAGCCTGCGCGGTTGTAAGAGGGTTGTCACATTGGGGAGAAATAGTGCAAGTTCCATCAAATGTGAAGTTGTCTTTCGGATCGTTTTCAGAAAGGAATTGATCATAAGCTCTATCCATGCAATCTTTTTCGTTTTTTAAAGGCGTGGTTGGATCAATGCTAGTAACGCATTTGTTAAAATTAACATCTGGAGGTACGTTCTGTCCTGGGTATGAAGGGGAAAATTTAAAAGCACCCGTACATTTACAGGCTATTGCTGCTGACGCAGACTGAAAAGGTACTAAAAAAATAAACGTACTAAAAAAAATAATTCCAACCCAGTGTTTAAAACTATTTTTCTTCTTCATAACTTATGGTGCGATAAGTGAATTAAGCAATTGCTCAAGGTTAATATCTTTGGTTAGGTTAATTTGTTTGTTGTTGATAAAAATATTCGGTACTGTTGGTATTCCTAAATATTTTGCTTCAGCAATTGCATCGCTAAGTTGTTTTTTGGTGGTAGCGTCAGTTGTACAAGTTGCCCAGGATTCTGTATTTAATTTTAAATCAGAAGCAATTTTTTGTAGGTTAGCTTCCTTAATATTTGTTTCAAATACTTTTTGTACAAATGGCCAAAATTGCTTTTGTTTTCCGGCACAAATAGCTGCCTGGTGAGCAACAAAAGCATTGCTCGTAAAAATATGTTCTTGGGGAAAATTTTTCCAGATTAGTTTGGCTTTAGATGGATTCGCTGATACAAAAGTTGTGAGAGTATTGTGAATTTTTTTACAGTCTTTACATCCAAGATCAGAAAATTCTACAATAATAATCTGTGCTCCAGGGTTCCCCAAAAGCGGATCGCTAGCACTGATGGGAATTGGTAAAATTCCGTCACTAACTAGTGAAACATTTTCAGGCTTGATAACAATGTTTTCGGCCAAAATAATTTGGCGAGATAAAATAATGACCGCTACGGTAATAACGAGGACAAAAATTAAATACATGTTGCGGTGGTGGGAGGTCATATTTTTGTAAAGTATTTGATATAAAGTATCGGGCGGAAAGAAAATCCCTCCTCGGGGAGGGTAGGGAGGGGTGGACTTAGTAAGGTGAAGATTTCACCCACCCCTACCCCGCCCAAGCGGGGATTGTAATTTGAACTACAATTTAACTTCAAAAACTCCGGTTCTTGAGCTATCGGTAAAAAAAACTTTATTGTGTACCTTGTCGTAGGAAATATTTTGAATTCGATAATCTTCGCCTAAAGTAACTGGTGACTTGGTGTTTGTTTTTAAATCGATTTTGTAGAGGTCGTCTGGATAATTGGCGGCAATTTCTGGGGTTATGCCCGACCCTGCGGGAAGATCTCGTGGCACGGCACAGAAAAGTACATCGTCATCACCAAAAGAGCATTTATTTGCCCAAGTATTAATTTTTAATGATTGTCGATTGGAATTTATATCATCACCGTAGGCATTGGTAAGCCAGAGCTCCGGCTTAAAATCACTTCTGGCACTATCTACACTGTACAGAAGTTTTTTGCCACTAGGAGACCAGTTTGGTGAGAAATTCAACCCTTCCACAACAATTGATTTGAGGTTTTCTCCGTTCACTCCGAGCAAAAGTATTTCGCGACGGTCTGCTCCGAGAGGTTCTCCGGTTTGTGAAAAAGCAACAGTTTGTCGGCTTGGTGACCAGTCTACTGTTACGCGGTCTCCGAATTCACCCATATTTTCTACCAGTTTTGTGCCCGTACCATCATCGTTGGTAGTGATCAGCCAACGATTTTCTGGGGATAGGCCCATGCTTTTGGCAGCAATTTGATTGCCGTCGGATGAAAATGAAAAGTCATCCCAATGACTAGGAAGAGTTACTTGTTTTTTGGTTTGGAAATCGTAAACAATTTTGGAATCATCTACTAGTTTGAGCACGGCCTTATCTTTATTTTTAGCCCAAGTAACGTCTGTGACATTATAAAAAACCTGGTCGGCCATTTGTTTTATCGTTCCATCAGGCATGATTTGATAAAATTTTCCATCACTAATATTGTGATAGCGAATTGCTCCGCTCGAATTTAACGAAGAGTAGGTCGCTTGGTCGGTAGTGATTTGCGTTACGGGTTTTGGTTGATAGTAATTAGGGTTCGTGTTATTTCCATTTATACCAATCGGCAGCTGCTGAGGGTTAGTTGTGATTTGTCCGTTTTGAGTTGAAGTTCTGGTGTCAGGGATGGGAAACTTTACTGTGGTAGTGGTTGTTCTTCCGGTGCCAAAGATTTGTTGACCAATAGGAGTTTGGCGGAAAAAGTAAAATATTCCAAAAATGACCAACATCACCACAACAACCAGCGCGATGATCATAGAAATTTTTTTAACCGAAGGGGAAAAGGTCATAAAAATTCAAAGTTAAGTACTTCTATTGTATACGAAAATTCATGATTTGGGAAATCACGTGCGTGCACGGCCTAAAGGCGAGAGAAGCCTGTTTAGCTGCTTGGCTCTCTTTAATTTTTTAATTTCTTTATTTTTAGCTTCGATTTGTTTTTGAATATTTTTCGCCTCCCGCGGCTCACGTGAATAGATCATTTTGATTATTTTGATTTTTGCTAAATAATAAAAAATCATAATCACGGTAAAACCAGTGGCAAAAAGTTTATACCACTCACCTCGTATTTTTTCCTTCAACTCTTTATTTGCTTTATCTATCACTTTCTTTTTTTGTTCTTGGAGTTTAGTAATCTCCTCTTGAAGGGCTTCGATTTGCTTATCTTCGTTGCCAGGTTGGTTATTATTTTGTGTTTGTTTTCCATTGGTTTGTTTTTGTGGTTGAGCGGCTTGAGCCTTTTCTTGTTGTAGTTGCTGTGCAGTTTGTTCATTGGCTGGTGGCGGCTCAGTACTTTGCTCGTTTTCCTGAGATGTTTTTTGTTCTGCAGTGTCTTTTTTCTCCTCCTCAGTTTGCGGATTATTTTGGTCTTCTTCCGATGCTGATTGAATAGCGCTCGGACTACCTTGTTCAGGTTGAAGCGGGGCAAATTCTGTTTTTGGTT
>DALYEE010000057.1:0-5511 GCA_031972655.1 Candidatus Magasanikiibacteriota bacterium | reverse complement strand
AAATCAAAAACTTTCTCTTTTTACAGAGAAAGTTTTGAAAGATTTTTGAGTAAAATCTTGAGTATTAGATCTTCATTACGTTGATAGCTTTTGGTCCTTTGTCGGATTGTCCGATTTCAAAGGATACCTTGTCTCCCTCACGTAAATCAGCGAATTGTACTCCGCTCAAGTCGTTAGAGTGAAAGAAGATATCTTTATCGCCATTATCTGGTCCAATAAAACCAAAACCTTTGTCGGTTAATCGTTTGATAATTCCTTGCATATTTCTATAAATAGGTGGTGAATAAATATGTAAAACAGTGGTCTTTAGCGGAAAACTCGACGATATTCCCACTGCAAGACATATTGTACAAATGTAGTATAGCACATTACCCAGAAAATAGCCATAGACCGCCCTGAAAACATCTTTCTAGCGCAAAAAATTCCCTCCTTTAAATCTAACCATGTATATCTCATCCACAGTTGGATTTAGGGCTGAATTTGTTTCAGCCAACTTTATGCGTCCCAGCCGGGCAGTGGATAATAGGAAGCCGCTCGACTTCTTACTTTGTCTTCATCATAAACAAAGGCGTGTCGACGCCAGAACTCCCTACTCCTCTGTTTACCAACTTCGTCTAATAAATAGTACAATGGATTATCTATGTGGGGTATCGGAGGATTTAATCCACCAAAACCCAAACGAAGCAAGCTAAAATATCCGAGATTCGTATATCTTACTGAAAGATGAACTAAACTTGTATGATGACGTTTGCGATCCAAAACAAAACGATCGGGAAATTGTTGATCTCCCAGGCGGTAGGCGAACACGATCTTGTCGTCAGGATCTGTTTCCACACAACCAGTTGACCCAACTGTTCCACCTACATACCCACCCAGATCACGAACTACGGTGATAAGTCGCCGATCATTTTCGTTTTCCGGCACTCTCGTATGTGATAATAGATAAGATAAAAATGGTAGAGCGTTCATTTTTATCAAGCTGCTTTTGTTTTTCCTCAAAGAAAATCCTCTAAAATCCCAGGAATGCCCCGTATGAAATCTTTTTTTACACAGCCGGATTAAGAAATCCCAAAATACAGTTGGATTCTTTGTTTTTAAACGAGCAAAACATTCTGCGAGCGCTGTTCCTTTTAATCTTTCTTTGCTTCCCGTAACTCCAACTGACCACTGATAAGTTTCTACATCGTGAAAGTCTGGTCCCGGAAAGGTTTTAGAAACCGACAAGCAGCACAAAATATCAAATAATCTTTTGTCTGTAAGCGACAAAAAAATTTCGTATGCCTGCTTCATTAAAATTGATTCTGAAAGATGAGTCGACAAAACAATTTCGAGACTATCTCTATCCATGCTTTCTTCCACAGGACTATCTCTTGGTTGGTTCATGAATCACCTCTATATTATTAACCTAACACTTTTTGTAATTTATGCAAGATTTTTTAGTATAAAAGCAATGGGGTGTCTTTGGTTCTTACATTTTTTTCTATAAATTAATAATCACACTCAAAATTACTAATTTATAGAGCTGATTTTTTTCAAATCAGCTGTGGTTCAAATTTCCCACTGTGAAGGTGCTGAAGCAAGTTTCAAAACAAGTGGTTTTGGCGGCAAAATATAGGCGTGTGTTTTCCAAAAATTTATCGCTGCCTGTTTCTCCCCGTCATCGAGTGATTGGTATGCTGGGCTGGTGATATCTGGTGTGACCGGAGGTCTTTTGCCAAAAGCAGCATTGCGCAAAACATAACCACCAGTTTTCGAATGATCATCCTCAACTAAACTCAACCACAAGAAATGCGTAAGGTCGGGTTGGCGCCCCACCACATACCTTGTGACACCTGATTTTTTATCTCTTTTTCCAAAAACAATCTCATCATCTTCACCTGTATCAACCAGCAGGCAATAGCCTATATGCCGACCTACTATTTGTTGTAAATCAATATTTGTCACGAAGTGTCGTCGTCCGGCTGGAATACGTATATAATCTAGACAATATGGCAAGTAAGCAAGCAAGCGACGTTCGAGTTGTATACCATCTCGGAGATAAAACTCCACTTCTTTTTCTCCATCCCTTTTCGATGTAAAAGGCAGTGGATTATCACAACAAACTAATTGTTGACATATTTTGCTAAGCAGGCGAATAAATATATTAAAATCAGCTAATTTGATTTTTGTTAAAACTTTTATCAACTCCAACAATGTCGCCTGATCTCTACTGCTTAGAATGCTGCTATCAGCATAAATCTTATCTATTTCTCGTGGGACAAAATCTCTCTTAATAGCGAGCCGACATATATCTAAAAAACACGCTGTGTTATTCAACCCCTCAACAAGATCCCAAACTTTTTTTATTTCTTCCCGCGGAATTATGTTTTTACCCATTCTACTACCTCTTTTTGTTTCACATACTAACACTTTTTACAACAAAAACAAGAAGTCTTTGTTAAAAAAACGAGCTGTTTAAAAATTAAACAGCTCGTTTTTTGGGCCGATTTTCCAATCGGCCGATTTCATTTATTATTTTATCCCGAATACTTCTGGTGGCACATCAGTTTCAGTGCCTTCCTGAATTTCGACTGCCTCACGCAAAAGGGCGTGGTGTCTCCAGAATTCTCTTGAATTATCAGGATTTATTCTAAAAATAGCATTGTCCCTATTGGGCTCTACCGGAGCATTTGGTCCAAAAAATGCAGTGATAATTTCTAAACAACCCCTATTCATTTTCAATACCACTGTCAAAATCGTAGTTGGTTCTGGTTGCCTACCATGTACCAGGCGAGAATAACCATGCCTACCCTTTCGAATGCCGTATGTGATTTTATCGGCTGGTTTGGTAACCACACAAATTTGTTCACCAATAGGGCCATCGATACATTCACCCAAACCAAGCTCTTGGCTGGCGAAATCTCTATCTCCTTGCCAAGAAATTCGCGGAAAGACAAATGTCAAATACGGCAGCACTTCAGGGGAAAGATGTGAGTCCTTGCGATCCAGTACTATTTCACCCGTTTTTAGTCTCCAATTTCCATTTATTCTTTGTCTTTCTTGACACAAGTCAACCAACAATGGCATAAACTTGTCGGTATGATCTCGCTTGATTTTTGCCAGAGACCTTACCAGACGTTCAGCCTCAGTAGACCGAGTCGCAGAAATCTGACCATACAAATCTCTAAATTCCTGAACAGCGCCATTCGGTGTGCATCTTTTGTGCAAAACAACCTTCACTACCCAATCAAGCATGCCTAAGCCAAAACCATAGCTAACCATAGGGTTTAGAAATATCTTCCAATTTGTCCTTGCAATATTTTCTTCATCCACATAGACACACTTTTGTTGCGTTTGCATATCCATCTCCTTTTTCAAAGAACGCCTCATTAAACCAAAAAAACACTCTTGAGTCAAGGGCGTTTCTAGGGTGTTTCTTAAAAATTTACATGGTTTGTCTTTTCTGGTGCTTGGCAAAATACTGCATTGCCACATACATAAACTCGGCGAGTCCCAAGCGGACATTCTCATAATACTGCTTAAACCGCGCGTCTTCTACGTACATTTTCCCCAAGTTCACATACATTTCCAGCGAGCAATCATAAAACCGGTTGATGTGCTCAAAATGCCTGTGCACCTGCTCTTGCACCATTTTATTTTCCACGCCAGCGTCCATGTTATCCGCGATGAGCCGAGTGATCTCTAAACCTTCGGCCTTGATCTTTTGCGTATCCTGGGCCGTCATTTTTTTCAATCTCTCTTTGGATTGTTGGTAGGCTTTCGTGTTTCCCCAGCGTTCCTCCACCTCTGATTTGTATTTTACATAATCCTCATCTTTCAACGCATCAAACATTTCTTCTGGATTGATGTTTTCATTTTCATTTTTTATGTCTTCCATAGTTTTGTTGATTAATTTGAGCAACTTCTCCAACCTCTCTTTTTTCAATTGCAACAATTTTCCCTGCTCGAGCAAAGCCGCCTCTGGATTGAATTTTGGGGTTTTAAAAACCGCAATAATTTTCTTCAACGGAAATTCGAGTTCGCGAAAAAATAGGATATGCTGCAATTTCAAAAGCTCCTCATCCCCATAATAACGATAGCCGTTTTTGGCTAATCCCATTGGTTTTAATAGTCCAATCTCATCATAGTAGTGCAGCGTGCGCACACTCACTCCCGAGAGCTTGGATACTTGATTGACACTATATTTCATATGACCTAAGTGTTAATAGGTATACTAAACTATGACGTAACGTTATAGTCAAGAAACTTATCCACCTCAGGATTATGCAGTAAATTTTTTTACCTAGCTAAGGGCAGGTTTTTCATTGAAAAGTATTGATTTATTGGGTAATCTAGTGTAGTATCGATTAGCTTAAAAGAGGGGAGGAATAATGAATAAGCTTCGAGAGCTTTTGAGAATCGACCCAGAGAGATGGAAAATGAGCCCAAGGGAATGGAAAATTTTTTGGGTAGACATAATGTCTATGACCATTTTTTCGTTGGTCATAGGAACTTTAGCCGATATTTTTTTGGCTCGCCTTAATACACATCAGTTAATCCGAAGCCGGCTAATAGCCATGTTCGTTAATGTAGTTCTCACACCCTTCTACTATAGATATCAAAGAAAAATGAGGGGTTATTTCCCGGACTTTAAAAACGAAAGTCTTTTAACTCGGTACTTAGTGGACACTTTTGTGTATGGCACTTTTCAGGGCACGGCATCTTTTTTCTTCTTAAGATTTGTTGCGGGTGCTACCTATGAAAACATACGAAATACTATTACTGTGATTGTTCTACTATCATTTCTTCTTGGTTATGCCAATAGTCTATTTAATGCATTGCTAAGAAAAATTTTCAAAGTACCCCTTGCAAACTAAGACATTCCCGACCCTTTCAGGTCGGTCTTTTATTTATCAGGTCACCCACGATTATTCTTGACTTTTAGTGTATAATCAGGCAAAATTTCACATTGTTCTTTAAAAGACGAGGTGAAACACAATGAATAGACCATTTGATCTTTGGAGCTGGAAATATAGCCAATCCGATATCAATACACTTATTGCCACACTGAGCCAGACTTGTGGGCACGAAGGAAAACTCCGCCGTATTTTTGAACGGGGCGGAGGAAAAGCATTTGGCTTAGCCATTTGTGAATTATTGGCCAAAAATAACAACCTGTTGCGAGTACCAACGTGGACGTACTTTTCGCCGTCAGACCACAAAAAAAGCTGGGACGCAGATTTAGATAAACAATTTCTCAGGCTTAAGATACGAAGCTCAGCAGCAGCGGAAGATTGGCTGGATCCTGACAGTGGTACAAATTACTCGGTGCACTGCCAGCCATCTAAGCTTGCAGAAACCTTGTTAGACAAACAGTTTGCTGGTCAACCTGTGGTTGTGCAGGGATTTATTTTCGGCATTGGCTTGGTTGTCGACATTGGGTACAGCCCACTGATAGGCAAAGTGGTTGGTCGCGTCGCTGCTGGTCGATATATGGGCTTCAGTAATTATACTAATGCCACTTGGGATAGT
>DALYEE010000056.1:5231-5594 GCA_031972655.1 Candidatus Magasanikiibacteriota bacterium | reverse complement strand
GTAATCAAGGCGCGCACTGGCGCCACCACACTTGTCTGATCAGTGCTCAGTCCATCAGCGGTTACAATTGTTGGCACCTCAACCACTCCACCAGAAATAGATTCGCCATTTATTTTAAGCTCAAAACTTGCTACATATTCACCCCGTTTTGGTGGATTTCGTAAAGTAAATTCGATGCGCAAATGCTCATTAGGTTCTACGATTGAATCGCCTTGCACCACCGCACCAGAACTTGCCCAAGAAGAATCAAAAAAAGTGATGTTTGAACCCGATGATGCATCCCCACGTGTTTGGCGGCTTTTAAATTCGTTAAGTTGATACTTCTCCCACGTGGAGGTGCCCGAATTTTTAAAATCAACAATT
>DALYEE010000056.1:0-5221 GCA_031972655.1 Candidatus Magasanikiibacteriota bacterium | reverse complement strand
ACTCTAGCACTGTCACTTCCTACGCTCTGAAAAAACATAGGCGACGGAGCATCTGCTGTCGCAAAAAAATTCATTGACTTACTGTTGGGATTTTTGCCAACAGTTGAAGTGGTTTGATCTATCGTAGTGTTTTTTTCTACACCACCCTCCACAACTTTTATTTTCAAAAAAAATGCTGTACCTTTGATCCATGTTTTGTTTTCGGCAGCGAGTTGAAAACGCTCGGTATATTCGCCAGTTTTGGCAGGAGCACGGAGAGTAATTTTAAAAACTGCTTTTTCTTGTAAACGAGTTTCTTTACTAAGTTTCGTTGGCTGGCTTGGCGATAACCACTTTTTGGATTCAAAAAAAATACTATCGTGATAACTGGCAAAAGTAGTATAAACTGAAACAAAATTTGTTCCACTACTTTTCCAAATATTTTTTCCCGTATTTTTGAAAACCACTTCCACTTCTTTGGATTCGCCGGCTTTCAAAACAATTGGATCTGGAATAGATTGTGAAACAAATTGTCCTTGATAATTTTCATCTTTAATCGGTGGCGCTCCCGTTGCAGCAAAAGTTTTGGACGCAAAAAATAAGCTTCCAGCAAACAATGCTAAAATTGCACAACGAGAAAAAAAAGAATGTTTAGTAGCCGTAAATGTTTGTCGCATATATTCGATTATAACATTAATTGTCGCACCGAACAATGCGTGATATACTAGCGAAAAATAATTATTTTACTTACTTCATATGGGGCTACTTACACCATCATCAAATTACTCTACACACGAGCATCACTTAAGCGGAGACCAGATCAAACATGTTCTTTTTGACCATTTACCCGCACTGAAAGCAGAACACAAAACATTAGTTTATGAAGCTGTGCATGCCAAACGTGGTGCAGATAAAAAAATTTCTTTAGACCAAATACATTCAGTTTTAAAAGACTTAACCATGAGACAAGAAATCAGCGGAAGTGACGAACACGAAATTATGCATGAGTTCGAAAAGTTTTTTATTGAGCACTTGTCTTAAGGTGTCTATGTCATTTGCACAAAAAATTGCCAAAAATACATTGGGGCAATTGATAGGAAAAATTATTAGTACGGGTCTTGGCCTTGTGTCGATTGGAATATTGGCGCGGTATTTGGGAACCGAAAAATTTGGTTGGTATGTAACTGCGAGCGGTTTTTTGCAATTTGTAGGAATTTTGGTGGATGGTGGTTTTACTTTGACAACTACTAATTTATTGGCTGAAGAAAAATTTGATGAAACAAAAGTTTTGCAAACTATATTTACCTGGCGTTTTTTTTCAGCATTATTTTTCCACTCTGCAGCTTTACTTATTTTCTTGTTTTTTTCATACCCCACGCCAATTAAACAAGCAGTGGCGATTGCTTCGGTTTCATTTTTTGCCCTGAGTCTAAACCAGATTTTTATTGGTTACTACCAAGCGAAGTTAAAAAATTATATCCAAATGTTCGCCGAGGTTCTGGGGAGAGTTTGTTTACTATTGGGCATTATAATTTTTTCTATTACTAAACAGGGATTTTTAATTGTCATGGCGGGAATTACTTTTTCTACAGTAGTAAGTACGGTTTATTTTTTTCTCACGGGACCAAAAGTGCGGTTTTCATTTGATAAAAAAGTATCTGCTGCAATTTTTAAAAAAACCTGGCCACTCGCGACTGCCATTATCTTTAATGCGGTTTATTTTCAAGGTGATCGACTGATCTTGCCTTTTTTTGTTTCGCAAAGTGAAGTTGGACTATATGGTGCAGCTTATAAAGTTTTGGATTTTGTGATTCAGTCGGCCGCGCTTTTGATGGGTATTATGCTCCCCATACTTACCAACCAGTGGGCGAAAAAAAATTATGTGGAATTCAAAAAATACCTTGATCTCAGCTTTGAACTCCTTGCCTTGTTTTTAATTCCATCATTAGTTGGGGCAATTGTACTTAACACTCCCATCATGCAACTAGTCGGGGGTAAGGCTTTCTCTGGTTCGGGAGCGATTTTGAGCGTGCTTAGCTTTGCTATCGCGGGCATTTGTTTGGGGATGGTTGGTGGTCATACCATGCTTGCTTTGAACAAACAGAAGCAGTCTGTGTATGTTTTTGCGAGCAATGCAGTTCTTAGTTTGATCGGGTATCTGTATTTCATCCCTCGGAACGGAATTATGGGTGCGGCAGGGGTTACTATTTTTTCGGAATGGTATGCTGGGCTGCTACTCTGTTTTTTGGCTACCTACTATTCCAAAAGTTTGCCACCGTTTAAAATACTTTTTAAAATTCTATTATCAAGCGTGGCTATGGGCGTAATTGTGTTTAGCTTACAACCACTTCCACTTATCATCTCTTTTGCTGTTGCGGGTATTACTTATATAACTTTTATATTTATACTTAAAGTTGTTTCTCTTAAGACGGTGCTTAAGATTATTTTTTCTCGCTCAAACATAGTGGATCCAATTGTAAAAACTTTTTAATCTGCTACTATTAATAGTGGCTTGATAAAGTACGTAATCTTATAAAATATGGACTTCAATAAAATTCGAAATTTCACTTTCCTGGGGATTCTTGGTCTGGTTACTGTTTTGTTTTTTTGGATTCTACAACCGTTTTTATATCCACTTTTTTGGGCCGCAGTAATTGCGGCACTTTTTTTCCCTTTGTACAAAAGGCTTAACAGTTTTTTTAAACGACCAAACATTACCAGCAGCCTGAGCATTGTGATTATCATCATCATTATTACCGTGCCTTTAGTATCTCTAGGACTACTTCTTTTCAAAGAATCTGTGGGGCTTTATGAAAGACTGGGATCAAACCAAGAATTAATTCGTCAAAATATTAGCCGCTTAGCCGATTTTATTCACCACAACCCAATTACCGCAAAATTACAGATTGATGATCAGGTATTAACTGGAAAGATAAATGAATTAACTGCCAGTATTACCACCATGATTTTTGAGTGGCTTAAGAATCTAACCCAAAATTCATTCGAATTTTTGATCATGTTTATCATCATGCTGTATGCGCTGTTTTTCTTAATGCGTGATGGTGACAAGCTACTCAAAAAATTAATGCGACTCTCGCCGATTGGTAGTAAATATGAAGTGATGCTTTATAAAAAGTTTACCGAAACAGCAAGTGCTACCATTAAAGGAACTATCCTAGTTGGGGGTATCCAGGGTGCTATTGGTGGAATTATGTTTGCCATCGCCGGCATCGACAGTGCGCTGATCTGGGGAATTTTCATGGTTTTCTTTTCGATCATTCCGGGAGTTGGGCCATTGATAGTTTGGTTTCCAGCCGCAATATTTTTAATTTTAACCGGTAGTGTCTGGCAAGGAATTTTTATCATTCTCATCGGCACATTTGTTATCGGTACGATCGATAATTTGCTAAGACCAATACTTGTGGGCAAAGACAGTGAAATGCACCCTCTTTTAATTTTACTCTCTACTCTTGGCGGCATTGCACTGTTCGGACTTTCTGGTTTCCTCATCGGTCCTATCATCGCCGCACTCTTCGTTTCCTTCTGGGAAATTTATGAAGAATTTTATCAAAAGGAACTAAGTAAAAATTAAGCACCAAATTCAAAATAAAATAGATCGCCAAAGGCGATCTATTTTTTTGGTGCGGGGAGAGGATTTGAACCTCTGACCTTCGGGTTATGAGCCCGACGAGCTACCAAGCTGCTCCACCCCGCTATGTGGTGGTAGGTGTTATGGATAAGACAAAAATTTTTTATCGCCTAATTCCTAACTCCTACAAGCTAGTTCCTATTCGTGAGCGGCAGACCGGATTCGAACCGGCGACCTTCTCCTTGGCAAGGAGACGTTCTACCAACTGAACTACTACCGCAAATTTAATTGTTTTAATGGATTCGAACCGGCGACCTCCCCGATGGACATCGGGGCGTTCTACCAACTGAACTACTACCGCGTGTAATGTGAGGTATCTGGAATTAAGTATCATGTATCAAGAAAAGTTCAAATTAATTTTTCCTGATACTTAATACTTCATACTATATACTTGACCATCATATATTTCATTGGTTGTTTTGTCAATATTTTAGCTACCGGCCTCCGTTTATCGTAGGGGTTAAAAATTTTCAACCCCTACAACGAAACCAAAATCCGCCTTTACAGGCGGATTTTACTTTATACATTAAACCGTAATTTAATTTTTTGGAGCTCAAGTGTATTATGTTCAACTTTAGTTTCAATTTCTTTTATCCATTTAATAGTAAAGATTCTTTCTTCATCTAGCCTTTGCAGAATCCCGATCATGGTGTCTTGGCCATTTAAAATTTTATTTTTAAGGTCTTGGAATTCTTCACTACTCACTAGTTTCGTAAATCGTTCATCATGTTCCAAAAGCTTTTTTATAATTAAATCTTCAGACATAAAAATTAACTAAGATGAAAAATTCATACCTAAAACATACCACAAAAATATTGCTATGGTCAATTTTAAAATGCATTCGATTTTTTGTTTAACGTAGGGGTTGAAGATTTTCACCCCCTACACACAACATTTTTGCCGTTATGGTAGGGGCAATTCATGAATTGCCCCTACTTACAAACACACCGACTTGACAAATCGGTTTTTTTTTAGTATAGTCGCCAGTTAACTTGAAAGGTTAATTTCGATTTTTCCACAGCAAAACCCAAAACTCTAGCGCATTTTTTTAGCTAGGTATTGGGATTGTTTGTGGTCAAGTTAGCAAAAATTTCGTTTTTGAATTGCTCGTTAAAAATTTTTTTTGATTGATATAAGTTGTAGAAATTTCCTTGAGGTTTCCTGTCAGAAGACCCTGAAACCCGAAAGTAGTACCCTCCCGCTAAAGGCGGATGGGTACGAAGGAGAGCAAGATGAGCATGTTTCGACACGCCCCCCTGTTCTGCATGTCCGCCGTCAACGCCCACACCGGTGGGGACGGTGGGGGCGGCGAGAAGCCGTCCGAGACCCCCATCGAGGGGGAGGACAAGGAGAAGGAGGTCGACCCCCTCCAGGTGATTGAGGAGCGCCTGTTGGCCTCCGCGGAGCGCAAGGCGCCGCTCACTCCGTACGAGATGGAGCTGTCTCGAGTGACGGGCAGGATGATGGCCAAAGGGATGGAGTATGAGGCGGCCGTGGAAGCCGCAATGGCCTTCATCGCCGAGAGTGCCGCCGCGGAGCAGGAGAAGACCAAGGACAAGGAGGAGCTCACCACCACCAGCGACCGCAAGGTCG
>DALYEE010000055.1:2910-5716 GCA_031972655.1 Candidatus Magasanikiibacteriota bacterium | reverse complement strand
AAACAAAAAAAGTTTTCTCCGCTCGCCTATCGTTTTTTACTTTTACAAACCCACTACCGCCAACAACTTAATTTTTCTTGGGAAGCTCTGGAGGCAGCACAAAACGGATTAAAACATTTATACCAAAGCTGCAAAAATATTACTGAGGATACTTTAGAATCCGATGAAAAAGTTCGAGAAGAATTTTTAACTTACATTAATGACGACTTAAATCTACCCGAAGCATTAGCTTTTGTGTGGGAAAAAATAAAAGAACAAACCCTCTCGCTCAGCACATTGTTTAAATTCGATGAAGTTCTTGGACTCGAAATTCAAAAAAACATTTCCAACACGATAATTATTCCTGAAGAAATTAAATTATTTTTAGAAGAAAGAAACAAAGCACGCTTAGAAAAAAACTACGCCAAAAGCGATGAGTTCCGAAAGAAAATTGAAGAAATGGGCTACGAAGTAAAGGATACTAAGGGCGGACAAGAGGTAATCAAAAAATAATTTATAACCATTTTCTTTTCTTGAATAGAATTACCATCGCCACACCGCCGATAGCAATGAGGACGAAAATGATCCAAAAACCGAGTTCATTTTGAATAAAAGGCGTGCCTGGCGCATGAATAGCAAAAATTGTCGCAATGAGCGTGAGCGGAAAAGTGACTACAGAAATAACCGTGAGTGTTTTCATCACATCATTGGTATGCAGGTTAATCAAAGATTCATTGGTCTCATGAAGAGCATTAATACTTTCTTTCGCACTTTCGAGCACATGCCAAATTTCATTGAACGATTCCCGCAAGGAAAAAATATACTCCTGATGAGAAAACAAACCCAGCTCTCTACCGCCCTCTGAGACAAAGCGATCCAAGACGGTTTTATGTCCTTGCATAGTACGGCGGAAAGAAACCACATTTGTTTTAAGCCGCAAAACTTCTTCGGCCATAGTTCTATCTGGAATATCTGAAAATAATTTCTCATCAATCCCATCTATATCTTCATTAATATGAAGAAGAATTGGAAAAATTGACTCGCAAAGCCGAGTAAGTAATTCCAAAAAAAGATGAGCAGAACTACCAGAAAAATATTCATACGCAACTCCGGACTTGCTCATGCATTCTTTAAAAAAATTTTCAATAATATCCAGCTTACCGTTGTGAACGGTAATAAAAAACTGGGAGCTGAGAAAAAGATCAACTTCTGCAAAACCCAGACGTTTGGTTTGTCGATCAAAAACCGGAAAATGTAAAATTATAAAATAGTAACCAGGTCTTTTAACCATCTTTGGTCTTTGCGTAGTAGGAAGGCTTTCTTGAATATCTTGATCCATCAAGCCAAATTGTTTTTTAACAGCAGACAGGTTCTCTTTAGATTGCTTACTTATATTCAGCCACGTCAGACCATTATGTGAAATTGTTGGAATTGTTGAGGCCATAAATAAATTTTGGCTGGAAAAATTACTGAATAATTAACATTATAACATATCTTCTGGTTATTCTCTCATCACATTGTGCATGAATGCAAAATATGCTAAACTGTGATCATTATGGAAAATAAAGACCTAACTCCAAAACCCTCTTTTGAGCACTATAAATCTGCTCCAACCGCGCAAGAAACAGCGGTCAATTTGGAAAAAAACCAAAACAAAGAAAGAACCCAAATTGACTCTGAAAAACCTAAACCAAAAGAGTCTGCGTCAGGTGCTGATACTGGTTTAAAAAAGAAAATACGTCTTCCGGGATTACGAAGAAATACTTCTTTCGTACCACCAAAACCAAATGATGTCACCGCCAAAATAGAAAAAGTCCTCGAAGACGGACTCGGAGATTCTTTCAGCAGATTATCCCCCATTGCTCGTGAAGAGTTTAAATTAAAAGGAGAGCAAACAGCTTTTAAAATTCAAGAGCTTGTTAAGTCTACCCATGTTAAAGCAAAAAAAATATTCCGACTCATTTTGGAATGGCTCAAAATTTTGCCAGGTGTAAATCGTTTTTTCCTCGAACAAGAAGCTAAAATAAAAACCGACCGAATTTTGATGATCAAAGAAAAATTTCAAAAATAACATATGGATTTTAATGAAGTATTAGACGCAGCGATAAACTTTCTGAACGAAAATCAGATGTTTTTTTTAATTTTACTAGGGGCTTTTTTAATCTTAATTGCAACAGGAGCTTTGTTCATTCTCCGAGCTTTTCTCCATGCAAAACATAAAACCACCAAAGCATTTCATAAAACTATTCTACTTATCAAAGTTCCTAAAGAGAAAAAAAGCGAGCGCTCCGAAGGTGGTAGCGAGGACACACTAACTCAAACACGCGAAAATATTGCTGTAGCCGATACGATGTTTTCGGCTATTGCAGGACTTCATCATGACAAAGGACTTAGTGCCTGGCTTGGCGGAAGAAATGATCACATTGCATGCGAAATCGTTGCGGCAAAAGGCAAAATTTCTTTTTATGTGGCGGTACCTGATAAATTGAAAACCTTTGTTGAACAACAAGTTCATGCGCAATATCCCCATGCTGAAATCAGCGAAGAAGCTGATTATAATATTTTCACTCCACAAAGCCATATTGTGGGAGCATATCTGTGGTTCAAACATCAATCTATTTTTCCTTTTAAAACTTACAAAAAAATTGACAGTGACCCTCTGGTTTCCATTTTAAATCCGCTCAGTAAAATTTCCGAAGACGAAGGAGCAATCATTCAATACATCATTCGCCCTGCTACTTCTAAATGGCGCTCTGAGGGTGTAAAAATGACGCGTGAAATACGTGGTGGTAAAAAATTTGAAGATGTCTCCGAAAAAGGATTTTTT
>DALYEE010000055.1:0-2900 GCA_031972655.1 Candidatus Magasanikiibacteriota bacterium | reverse complement strand
CCAAAGCGGGAAAGATAGTTTAGGATCACATTCGAGCGACCCTAAAAAACCAAAACAAGAAAAAGAACAATACCACCTTACTCAAATGGAAGAAGAGATGGTAAAAAGTATGGAAGAAAAAATGAGTCACGGCGGACTCGAGATTACCATCCGTCTCATTAGCTCTGCGACCCATAAAGAACAGGCCGAACTTAATTTAGAAAATATTATTAACTCTTTTAGCCAATACAATATTTATCGTTACGGCAATTCTTTTGCTGCCGCCATTCCCCGCCGACCTAAAAAAATTATTCGTGAATCAATTTACCGCTCATTCCACGAAGGCTACTACATGGTGGCAAATACCGAAGAAATGGCCAGTTTTTGGCACATGCCTACTCCTGCGACAGAAACCCCGCATATCAACTGGCTCACCGCCAGAAAGGCTCCTCCCCCATCAAACATGCCCAAAGAAGGTATCATTCTGGGCCGTGCCTTGTATCGTGGAGAAGAAACCGTGGTTAAAATGGAACGCGCCGACCGTCGTCGCCATCTTTATACCATGGGTAAATCCGGTAGTGGTAAATCAGTTTTCATCCAAAACCTCGCAGTGCAAGATATTATCAATGGTGAAGGTGTTTGTGTGGTAGACCCGCACGGCGACTTTGTGGAATACGTTTTACAACATGTACCAAAAGAGCGTGCTGAAGATGTTATCTATTTCAACCCCTCAGACATTGAAATGCCGATTGGTTTGAATATGCTTGAGGTGAGAAGCGAAGAACAAAAAGATTTTGCCACCCAAGAAATGATCGCTATTTTTTATAAAATGGTGACGGACCCTTCAATGATCGGCCCGATGTTTGAGCATAACATGAGAAACGTAATGTTGACCCTCATGTCTGATTTGGAAAACCCCGGTAGTATTGCGGAAATTCCACGTATGTTTTCGGATGATTCTTTTGTTGCCCAATGGAAAAAGAAATTAAAAGATCCGGTAGTACTCGCCTACTGGGACAAAGAAATGGCAAAAACTTCGGATTTTCATAAATCGGAAATGCTTGGTTATTTGATCTCAAAAGTTGGTCGTTTCGTAGAAAACGAAATGATCCGCAACATTATTGGTCAAACTCATTCGGGTTTTAATTTCCGCGATGTGATGGATAAGAAGAAAATCCTGCTAGTTAATTTGGCCAAAGGTTTGGTTGGAGAAATCAATGCCAACTTGCTCGGTATGATTATTGTTTCCAAATTACAAATGGCTGCTTTGGAACGCGCTTCCATCCCCGAAGACGAACGTCATGATTTCTATTTGTATATCGATGAGTTCCAAAACTTTATCACCGATTCGATTGCTACCATTCTTTCTGAAGCGCGTAAATATCGCTTGGAACTGATTATCGCCCACCAATATATGAAGCAGTTGGAAGATAATAAAGGAAAGACGACGGTACGTGATGCTATACTCGGTAACGCCGGTACGATCGTTGCTTTTAGAATGGGTGTGGAGGATGCCGAGGTATTACAAAAAGAATTCGCTCCGGTGTTTAATGCTTACGACCTAGTAAACGTGGAGGCTAGAACAGCTTATGTGAAATTACTCATCGATAACACTGCCGCCAAACCATTCAACATGATGACATATCCTCCAAAAGCTGGTAATAAAGAATTAGCCGCTGCTATCAAGGAACTTTCTAGGTTGAAGTATGGACGCCCACGTGAACTTGTTACTGCCGAAATTATGGACCGAGCCCAACTTGGCGCCTCAAAAACAAGTAATGTTGACTTAAGTGAAGCTAGTTTATAATTATGACCACCCTCTACCGTAAATACCGTCCGCAAAAATTCACTGACCTGGTTGGACAAGAATATATTGTTCAAACTATTACCAACGAAATCAAACTTCAGCACCTGGCGCATGCTTACCTTTTTTCTGGTCCGCGCGGGGTAGGCAAAACTACTCTTGCTCGCCTGCTTGCCAAAGCAGTAAACTGTTCCAACCGTGCCAAAGATAACTTTGAACCCTGTGAGGAATGCTCTTCTTGTCAAGAAATTACCCTCGGCCGCAATGTGGATGTGATCGAAATCGATGCGGCTTCACAAACAGGCGTAGACAATGTACGCGAGAACATTATTGAGAACGCGCAATACAAACCCACTAAATCACCCTACAAAGTTTTTATCATCGATGAAGTACACATGCTTTCGACGAGTGCTTTTAACGCTCTACTCAAAACACTTGAGGAACCACCAGCCCACTGTATTTTTGTTTTAGCCACCACAGAGCTACACAAACTTCCAGCCACAATTCTTTCA
The DNA here is from genome assembly GCA_031972655.1 of Candidatus Magasanikiibacteriota bacterium. Classification (GTDB taxonomy): domain Bacteria; phylum Patescibacteriota; class Patescibacteriia; order Magasanikbacterales; family GWA2-37-8; genus DALYEE01. Next base: position 605 of record DALYEE010000055.1, on the reverse strand, counting down.
CGCTGTGAACGATTTAATTTCAAAAAAATTCCTTACACGATAATGAAAGAGCGTCTGGAAAAATTATGTGCTGAGGAAAAAATTAAACTTGATTCTAAAATAATAGATAGAATAATCGCCAGAAGCGAAGGCGGACTCCGCGATGCCGAAAGTTTACTTGGCCAAATTATCTCTTTGGATTTAAAAGAAATAAACGAAACAACGATTCAAGCAATTCTGCCTGTATCCCAAAATGAAACCGTTGCGCAATTTTGTACATATTTAATTGAACATGAGACTGCCAAAGCCATCCAATTAATCACTACTATTTCTAATCAAGGTATTCCCCTAGAAGATTTTGCCACACAACTAGTAGAAATGCTCCGCGATCTTTTGATTTTAAAAGCTACAAATTCAAAAGAGCATTTAATTACCAACTATAGCGAAGAGCAGATTAAACAAATTTCTGCCCTTAAAGATAAAATTGAAAACCACACACTCATCAATCTTATTGATAAAACTTTAAAACGAAAACAGGAGATAAAATCTACCCCACTTCCCCAACTACCACTAGAACTTCTTTGCGTAGAATTTGGTTTACCAGAAACAATATTCGTTCCAACAAT
>DALYEE010000054.1:1772-5889 GCA_031972655.1 Candidatus Magasanikiibacteriota bacterium | reverse complement strand
GATGGTGTCGATCACTTCCGGGCGTTTGAGGTTTTCTTGGATTGTTTCGTTATCAGGATACGAGGTTTTAATTAAAGTGATTTCCGCATCAAGTTCTTTTGGTTCTACCTTAATATCATTTTCTTTAGCCAAAGATCTGGAAACCAGAGCGGCTTTGGCGCGTTTGGTAGCTTGTTCGGTAAAATCTTTTAAGATTTCATCTTGAGTTTTTTTCAAATCTTTCAGGTATTGTTCAATAGCAATTCCTTGCTCATCAAGTGAATTTTTTAGCTCATAGAACATTTTGTTTTTTTCCGCATCCACCAAAACATCTGGAATTTCTTCAAATGTACTTTTTTCAATCAACTGATCAAGAATCGCAATTTCCACTCGTTGCTCTTCTTTTCTTTCCTCCTCTTTGAGCACGTTTGCTGTCAAGAGCTCAGTTAGTTTTTGCAGACTTTGTTGACCTAGTGTTTTGGCAAATTCATCATCAAGTTCTGGGTACTCAAGTTGAAACACTTCGTTTACTTTGATTTTAAAATCAACTTCCTTTCCCGCAAGGTGTTTTTGATAATGTTCCTTAGGAAATTTTAAAGTAAATTCTTTTTCATCATCTTTTTTGAGACCAACCAATTTTTCGGCCAAACCAGGAATGTAATGAGGTTCGCTTAAATAAACCTGGTGATTTTTAGCAAAACCGCCTTCTACAGCAACTTTGTCGATAAACATATTCAGGTCTACTACCAGCTTGTCTTCTTTGGTAGACTCACCGGTTTTTAGCACTTCTTTGCGTTGCATTTTGCGCAAGTTTTCCAAAACCTCAGCTTCTTGTTCTTTGGAAACCGCTACGTCCTTTTTTTCAACTTTGATTGCATCTAAGCCAGCCAAAGTTACTTTAGGGAGCAAGGCAATTTCAGCTTTGAAAACCAAATCATTGCCCGGGGCGAATTTCTGCAAAGAAATCTGTGGCATGCCGATAGTTTCTAGTTTTTCGCCTTTTACAATTTGGTAAAAAGCATGTTCCACGATGGATTGCATGGCTTCTTCCAGAATGCGGATTTCGCCAAGCTGCTCTTTTACCATTTCGTATGGGGCTTTGCCGGGGCGGAAACCGTGGATAGCGGCGCGTTCGGACAGACGAACAGCGGCTTGTTCCATGTTTTTCTTATAATCAGGCACCTCTACGGTAATAACCAGTTCGATTTTTGATTTCCCCAACTCTTTTTTGTCGTATTTCATAATAAATTCAGGTCAAATTTCTTAAAAATTTATCTAACTTTATTCTAAAAACCCCTCTTTGTCAACCAGTTTGGTTTGACAATGTTCTGTTAAAGAATTATAGTTTTTGAGCAAAAAAATAACGAGGTGGAAAAGATGTATATTGAAGTAAAAGAAATTCCAATTCCTTTGAAAGAATTTTTTAGGTTGGCAGAGATTTTTTCTATTCAACTACGTGTTGTTTTGAGAGACCGTAGTGAGTATAGGGTATGTTGGCCAGGAAAAGACGCGAAAGTTTCATCACCCGATCATATTATTTGTGAGGATGATTCCGGTGTTAAAAGTAAGGCCGCTGGACCAAGAATTTCAACAAGCGGGCCTTTATCAAGGAGGGGTGTTTTAATTCGCTTTGATATTAATGAAATAACCGCTATTTGTGTAGATGTCGACAGCTATGATCAAATTCGCTTTTTTTCAACAGAAAAAACTCCTCTAGAGGGCCTACATTAATCTTTGATTATCTGCAAAAATTAGCTTTTTACTTTCTGCCTCCCTATTTAAAATTAAAAATATCCCGCCGAAAACGGGATATTTTTTTGTAAGAAGATTGTTTAGAGGAGAGATACGATCAAAAGTGCAACGATGTTTGCTACTTTGATCATCGGGTTGATCGAAGGACCAGCAGTGTCTTTGTAAGGATCACCAACGGTGTCTCCAGTCACTGCAGCTTGGTGGGCAAAAGATCCTTTACCACCGTAGTTACCTTTTTCAATGAATTTTTTAGCATTGTCCCAGGCAGCTCCACCAGTAGTCATAGAAATAGCCAAGAAGATTCCAGTAATAATTGTACCTACCAATAATCCACCCAAAGCCTCGCGACCAAGGAACCAACCAACTAAGATTGGCACAACCACTGGAATGAGAGCAGGGAGAATCATTTGTTGTAGGGCTCCTTTGGTTACAATGTCAGCAGCCTTACCATAATCTGGCTTGTTGGTGCCTTCCATAATACCTGCAATCTCACGGAATTGACGACGAACTTCTTCAACAACCAAACCAGCAACTGAACCAACAGATTCCATCAACATTGAGCCAAACAAATAAGGAAGAAGACCACCAATAAAGAGGCCAACCAAAACTTTCGGATCATTAATCATGAATTTCACACTTGAAGGAAGTTTGTGGGTGAAATCAGCAAACAGAACCAGAGAAGCAAGACCAGCACTGGCAATCGCATATCCCTTGGTAACTGCTTTGGTTGTATTTCCAACTGCATCCAATGGGTCGGTAACGTTGCGCACTTCTTCTGGAAGATCACTCATTTCAGCAATACCACCAGCATTGTCGGTGATAGGGCCATAAGCATCAATAGTAACAATGATACCAGTAAGAGAAAGCATGCTCACCGCAGCAATAGCAACGCCGTATAAACCAGCTAAGCTATATGAAGAAAGCATAGCAGCCATAATACAAAGCACTGGCCAAGCAGTAGATTTCATGGAAACAGCAAGTCCAGCAATGATGTTTGTTCCGTGTCCAGTGGTACTAGCTTTGGCAATATGTTTGACCGGTGAATAATTTGTAGAAGTGTAATAATCGGTAATAAGTACCATCGCAAATGTCAAAAGCAATCCGATGATGGAGGTGAGATAGATTCTGGTACTATCAATTCCAGCTACTCCTTGCAAAAGCCATTTGGTAGCAGGATAAAAACCAATAAGCGCAAAAATACCCGCAGAGAAAAGTCCTTTGTATAAAGCGTTCATCACATTTTGAGTTTTGCCCAAGCGGATGAAGAAAGTTCCGAGGATTGAAGAAATAATTGAAACACCACCAAGAACTAGGGGGAAATAAATAATCGCTTTGTTGCCAGGGAAAAGAAGGTCTCCCAAAATCATGGCAGCGATAGTAGTAACAGCATATGTTTCAAACAAATCGGCGGCCATACCTGCACAATCCCCAACGTTGTCGCCAACATTATCTGCAATAACTGCTGGATTTCTTGGGTCGTCTTCAGGAATTCCTTTTTCAACTTTACCAACCAAATCCGCACCAACGTCGGCTGCTTTGGTAAAAATACCACCACCAATACGAGCAAAAACAGAAATTAAGCTTCCGCCAAAACCAAGACCAATCAAAGCTTGCAGGTTGTGGGTGATTAAGAAAAATCCAGAAACACCGAGTAATCCAAGACCAGCTACCAAAAGACCAGTTACCGATCCGCCGCGAACTGCCACGCGAAGAGCAGGAACAAACCCTTTTTTGGCCGCTTCTGCTGTGCGACAATTAGCTTTAACCGAAATGTTCATTCCGATTACACCGGCTAAACAAGAAAAACTTGCACCAACCACGAAACCAATCGCTGTTGTCCAGTTGATCACAAAACCGATTAACAAAAACATTGCGGCTGCTACCACACCAATAGTTTTGTATTGGCGATAAAGGTAAGCGCGTGCACCATCTTGAATAGCCCGAGCAATCGCTTGCATGCGTTCGTCTCCAGCCGGTTGTTTGAGAATCCAACTAATTAAAAGTAGGCCATAAATTATGGCCAAAAGTGGCGGAACCAGTAGAAGCGCCATTTGTAGATATGTCAGCTCCATAGATCTATACATTATTAAAAATAAATTGATTTTGGACATATAATATGGTTAAATACGGTACTAGTCAAGCTATGAAATACAAATTTTTACGACAAATTTTAAGAATTTTAGTGTATGTTAAGCGTTTTTTCTGGTGGATTGGCACCGGAATTTATTTTGTTTTAAACAAGTTTTGGTATATTATTGTCTTTTTTAAGTATAAAATCAGTTTTTTTCTTAAAAAAAGAGGAATCGGGGATATCAGAGGGTTTTTTTTAAAAAGAAGTTTTTTAGAGATCGTTTTCTTTGTTGTGTTGCTTTTTATTAAAAAAGAG
>DALYEE010000054.1:0-1762 GCA_031972655.1 Candidatus Magasanikiibacteriota bacterium | reverse complement strand
AACTATATACACAGAAAAACCTCGGCTTTCCTGGTCAAAAAACTATTGCCTATAAGCTGATTGGTGGAGAAGTTCAGGGTTTTAGCGAAGAAATTGCTTATTCCGAAACAGGTAGTGACTTTAATGATAGCGGCTCTTGGCGGAGCGTTGTACTAAGTACGGGGTTTGTTAATGGTTCTCCTGCCTTAAGTGCCAATGATCTGTCGGGATTAATCCCGGGTGGTTTAGCAGTCTCGAAACCACAAATCATGCCCGGAAAAAACACGATTTTTACTAGAAATAGCTTAGAAAACTACGTCGTCGAACCTGGTGATTCGCTGGGAACTATTGCGGCAGATTTTCGGGTTAGTGTTGCGACTATATTGTGGGAGAATGGGTTGACAGCCAAAACCTTAATTCGGCCTGGTGACATACTCAAAATACCACCAACAACTGGCGTGATGCATCTGGTAAAGCGCGGCGACACGCTACAAAAAATTGCCAACCTATATTCTGCAAAAACAGAGGATGTTATTGCATTTAATGATTTAAATGAAAATGGTACAAATCTGAAAGCAGGCCAAAAAATAATGGTGCCAAATGGTATTAAGTCGCAACAGATTGCTGTGGCTAGTATAAAGAGAACTGATGCATCAGCGACTCGAATCGCCACCCCCCCTGCTTCTAGACAATCGCCTAGTGCCGGTGGTTTTGTTTGGCCGTCTGGTGCCCACACAATTACTCAGTATTTTGGTTTTAGACACCCCGCTCTTGATATTGCTGGGCCTTTTGGTACGCCTACTTATGCGGCCAAATCTGGTACGGTGGAGACCGCTAGTTGTGGCTGGAACTATGGATATGGCTGCTATGTGATAATTAATCATGGTGGTGGGGTAAAGACTTTATATGGACACCACTCTAAGTTGCTTGTTTCACCCGGCGACTACGTAGATGCTGGGCAAACGATTGCGTTGATGGGTAACACCGGTAACGTTCGTGGAAAAACCGGTATCCATGTTCACTTTGAAATTATCGTAAACGGAGCACGGGTGAATCCGCTTGGGTATGTGAGATAAGTACTAGGTGTAAAGTACCTAGTGTTGGGGTTTTTGAAAGTGAAAAATGTCTAAATCCTAATGTTTAATATCTAATAAAATTTCAAATGATAAAGGCAGGGAAGACGGTGTCATTGCGAGGAGGCCGCAGCCGACGAAGCAATCCCCAGATTAAACAGAGCCAGGTCATTAAACGGATTGGTTCTGAATATTTGGGGATTGCCCGCCTAGACAGATGTCTATCTGGGCAGGCCGCGTCGCTCGCCCCCTACCTACCGGCAGGCAGGCTCGCTTCTCGCAATGACAAGACAGGTTTGGAAATCAAAATTTGATATTTGTTTTTTTGTTGGTTATACTAATTAAGATAAATTTGAATTTTGTTTTAATTTAGTGTAAAAACAAAGTTATATGAGGAGGGGAAAGATATTTTTTGGGCTGGTAGCAGTAATAATTGTTAGCAGTTTTTTTGTTTTTAAAAATGTTTTTGCGGACAATACGGATATTATTATAAACGAGATTGGAGCCTATGAAGATGTTGATCGTGAGTGGGTGGAGATTTGGAATAAAGGACTTACCCCCATCGATTTGAATGAATGGAAGTTGTTCGAAATTACTATTTCAAAAAATGGTGTGACTACGACTTCTAAACATGCGCTATCACCTGATGGCTCATCGAGTGTTTTGGGTGCAGGCGAATATGGGGTAATTGCTCAAAATGCGACAGCTTT
>DALYEE010000053.1:3364-6066 GCA_031972655.1 Candidatus Magasanikiibacteriota bacterium | reverse complement strand
TCCTAACTATAAATTACCAGGAGGGGATAGTAGAAAAGAAATTGAGGAACGTGGAGTTAAGAAGTTTGAAGAATTACTGAATAGATACGAAGGAAAAACGATTGTTCTCGGCACTCATGGAATTATCATGACTTTAATTTTAGCTACCTATGATTCGAGTTTTGATTTTGATTTTTGGAAAAAAACTTCGAAGCCTGATATCTATCAGGTTATATTCGAGAATCGAAAAATAATTTCTACCACGCGGATTGATTGTGTGTAGATTAATTTTTTCTTCCTTCTAAATACAAAAACAGTGGAAACTCATGACGGGCTTTGTTTTCAGCAGCAGCTTTTGGGCCAGGCTGATTGATTTTGTGTGATACCCATTCTTCTAGCCTGGTTACAGCAAACCCAGAGTTGTTTAATAATTTGAACCAAAATTGTAGGGGGCGATGAAACGACAAAGTGGTTTGACCTTTGCCATCCTTTTTACCGGGCTGCATTTCAATAGGTACAGAAATTTCAGAAAGATATTCGTCAATGCGGCGATATTGAATTTTTTGTGTCTCATCCCAACCCCAAGAACTATGTTTGGGCACACGGAATGACGGGTGGTTTAGCACAATGGAAAAATGACCACCACTTTTTAGCACGCGATTACATTCCTTAAAAACCGCAGAAATATTTTTGATATTTTGCAAAGCAAGCACACAAACAATGGAATCGATGAAATTATTTTTTAACACGGAAAGATTCTCGGCATTGGCGACAAAAAACTTAGCTTTTGGAACATTTTTCTTAGCGCGAGCTATCAACTCTGGTGATAGATCTAAACCAACAACTTCGGCACCTTTTTCAACAAACTGTTTAGCAAAAAAACCTTGGCCACAGGCAAGGTCAAGAATTGTTTGGTTCGGTTTTGGATCAAGCAAGCGCATTAAATTTGGCAAAATAACTTCTTGCTGATAGGTGCCTTCGAGGCTAAGCAGATCGTCGTACCATTTGGCTACTTTGTCCCAGGAAGTGGATTTTTTTGGCATAGATTTTATAAAAAAATTGTTATTTACTGAACGTAACAAATCTATCTTTCGCTTTAGAAATATCTAATAAAAAAGTAGATTGGTCCTATCTTATAACATTCAATCTGGCTTCAATTTTTTGGATCTCCTCTTCAGTTAGATGCTTAAAAAATAATCTAGGATTTTTTGGTAACCGAACATTTTTAAGTTTTTCTGTGTTATTGTCCAGATAATCTTGGTAAATTAATTTTTCTCCTAACACCTCGTTGTTTTCCATATTCACATCATCGTTATGCTTGATTGCGTACCATTCCTTTAGACATTTATCGTGAAAATCTAAGAACACCTGATTAAATCCACCGTTTCTTAATTTTTCTTCCCAAAACAAGTTGCGGTCCAGTTTTACAAACTTTTCATAAGGCGTCGTCCAAAAATCCTCCTCAAAATAATTGCCGATCTCTTTTAAAATTACCTCGTAACCATTATGCCGGCCCACCTCTTCGTGCGTAGTTTCTCCAATATTTGATGGTGCTTTCGAAACAAACCCAATCAAACCACCAATAAAAGATGCCAAAACGCGCACTCGTTTTTTTTCCTTTCTAAGTGAAAGAAAAATATAAATAATTATTACGAATAAAATAAACACTACGTATTCGCTCATATAATTTTTGTTTAAAAACAACACTTTCTTCAAATTTCTCTGCAAATTTATGAAAGTGTCTACTGTTATATTACAATTTTCTCCCAATCCATTTTCAAAATTGAGAATTACTATTAGTGGACTTAGCGAGAATCGGACTCGCGTCTGAGCAACCTGCCTGCCGTTAGATAAAGTCTTCTTGATTTATTTTTGTGGAGATAGGGGGAATCGAACCCCCGACCTTCGCAATGCGAATGCGACGCTCTACCAGCTGAGCTATATCCCCGGAACTCTGGCAGGCACGGTGCGAATGCCCCGTACTACCACTGTACTATAAGCCCATTTTGGGTAATTTATTGAGAGAATAGTAGCACAAGGCTTTTTTCTAGGCAATTGAATTATGGTTAAAACAAAAACCCCCCACATATTAAGCGGGGAGTTTTTTTACATACATTATGGTAGGTTGGTGATCTTTCGGCGTCTAGCATAGTAGGCTAAAACAACTAGGCCAATGGCAAGTGGCCACAATACGTAGGAGGGGACATACAACTCAACCACTTGTAGAACTGAAATGTGTTCTAGATAGATTGAAGCGTCTATAGTTTCTACGTCATTAAGTAGATTTTGGTTTTGTTCAGCGAGTTGCTGTAGAGAATCTTCGGCATTTTTTATTTGTGAATCAATATTAGAAATTTCATTGGTATAACGATTGTTTTCTACAGCAATACGATTATTTGTATTTGTTCGTTGGTCTAACAATTCTTTTTGGCTCGCAGCCAAATTGAAGTACTCTCTAGAATTTACATCCTTAGCATCACCAATTTGTTTATCAAGCTCAGCGATCCGGCGATTTAGATCAGCAACACCATTTCTTAAACCAGCAATTATGCTGTTGTGTTTTTTAAGCTCGTTGGTGCGCTGAGTTTGTAAAGCGCTCAACTCTGTTTGGTTAACACTTTGCCCAAACTCAATGTTTTGTTTGGTAGAAAGTAAATTGCTCGAGCGTTCATTTTCAGAAATGAATCGATCGGGAACAAGGCCAGGGAGTTCATTTCGAAACG
>DALYEE010000053.1:1844-3354 GCA_031972655.1 Candidatus Magasanikiibacteriota bacterium | reverse complement strand
CGGCCAGAATTTTTTCATCCCTCACCAAAGTTTCGAGCGCGCTTTTTGGCAAAACAAAATTGATGCTGCCATATTCTGGATCTACCGAAAGATTGTCCACGCGACCACCGTATCCACGAATCATAGTCGTAATCTGTGTGGAAAGTTTTTTAACCTGGCGGGTTTTTATTTCTGCACCATACGAAGTTTTGAGAAATTCTCTTGTATCGTCAATGGTGAGAGAGTCAGGCATAAACCCGCGAAGTGGATCGGTAACAAGTTTGGTCAAATCATTTACAATATCAACGGGCTTGCGACTGGGAAGGCCGGTGGCTCTAGGCTGATCAATGCCAAGATCGGTGGGGTTCAACTGACCGGCTGGTTTTAGACCCGAACCAACATCTACTCCAGATACTGAGAACGTTTCTTTGTGGCCTGCGGATGGGGAATAATTGTTTGTAATATTATCGATGCTATTTTTATTGGTAAATAATAAAACTAATACCGCCACTCCTGCTAAAGCTAGCCAGCGAAATGAAAAACGTGGATATTTTTTTGGCTTAGAAGAATTTTCAGTTGATTGCTGTGAAAGTATTTTTGATTTTACCTCATCCGCTTGAGCAGGGAGTGTGGCAGATTTTTTGCCCCAACGCTCAAACAGTTGGTTCAAATCTTTTTTTGAATAAGTCATAAAAATTATTTGTTAAGAATAGCGCGTACTCGAGCAAGTGAACGGTGCAAGCGCACACGAGCAGCAAGAGGAGAGATGCCTAGTACCGAAGCAATTTCTTTGAAGGATAATTCACCCAAATAGCGCAAACGAAAAATCTCTTGGTCATCGGGTGGAATTTTAGCAAATATTGAATCAACAATTATTTTTTCTTCCATTGCCTCTTGGCCAACTGATTGATCAGAAAGATCGTTTTCAAATTCTGCCACAGGTGTTTCTGGTTTATTTTTTCGCCAATGTTCACGGCAGACATTTCTGGCGATAGCAAATAGCCATGCGCCAAAACGTACTCCGCGTGGACGGAACTGCTGGAGGGCACCCACGGCTTTGAGCCAGGTTTCTTGCAAACAGTCATCAGCCAGTTCTTTGTTTTTCAGGGTATTTACTAAATATCCATACAATTTTGGCGTTATGGCGTCCCACAACCCTCCAAGCGCTTCGCGATTTCCGCCTTGGGCTTGTTTTACCAGGGCTAGTTCTTCGGCAATGGTCATAAGTTAATAATTAACTGAGTTTTAAGTAAGCTTACTGTATATAATGATAATGCAGCAGGTGGGGTAAATGTTACGGGTCAGACAACAGACAGCAGATATCAGACCACAAATAGTGGTAAAAATGTTAAGAAAAACAAAAAACAACAGTAGATAGAATAGCATAAAACCCCACAAACTGTTGTCTATTATCTATTGTCTGTTGTCTACAATTAATTAAACGCAATCTTAAAGCTATACATCCCCATACTACACACTCCCTGAAGAGAGCCTTGCGCCTGGTCGGCAGAAACAAGAATTTCTTCTACTC
>DALYEE010000053.1:0-1829 GCA_031972655.1 Candidatus Magasanikiibacteriota bacterium | reverse complement strand
GGTTGGCAATAAGTTTTTTTGATATTTTAATTTCGGAATAGTAAGCCCTGATGAGCAATCAAAAGTTCCTTGAGTTTTAACTCGGAGCACTGTCGGCATTCCGGCCTTGGCCACAATACTACGTGGAGAATAACCGCCTTTGGCCATAATATCGATATATTGCTTTCCATCAACTACCGAAACATTTGTTGATGCTCCGCCAGTCGGCGTGCTTCCATTATTTCTAGACAGCAACGAAAATAAAATTATTCCACCGACTAATACTATGGAAAAAATTGAACCTAAAAAAATAGTTTTACTTTTCATACTATTTTAAAAATTAAAGATAGGATCAATAATACCAGCGACCACCAAAGCATTGATTAAATTAAAAACTGCCAAAATTATTACTATCAATCCGGCTGTTTTGAAAAAAATTCCTTTCCAAGATTTTTGCGCGATACTAAACGAACTAAAGGAAAGCAGACTCAGCATAGGTAGTGTTCCTAAAGCAAAAACAAACATTGTCAGCGCGCCTTTGATAAAGCTACCGGTAGATAAAGTATATACTTGCATCGATTGCGTAAATCCACAGGGTAGAAAAAATGTGGCAATACCAATAAGGAGGGGCGCAAATGCATGTGTCGCAGTACTTGCCTTGTTGATCGTGTGCTTGGCAAAAACTTTTGGCAAAGCAAACTGCAGTCGTTTTGCAAAATCAAAAACTTCTAATAAATTTATTCCAAGCACTAGCATCACCAAACCAACCACAACACTCAAAACCAAATTGCCCGTAGCACCAAGGTGAAACGTGCTGCCTATGGCACCAATCAAACCACCCAACAAAAAAAATCCACCAAGCCTGCCGATGTGGAAAAGTAATTGTGGTTTGGAGCGGCTGCCAACTTTGGCATAATTTGCCGACATCGAAAGAACAAGGCCGCCGACAACTGCAAGGCAGGTTGAGACCGAAGCGATGAGCCCAACGATAAACGCTGTGCCGTACGTAACGTTTGAGGTGGTAATTAAATTTACCAATCCGGCTTTTTGGAGCAACAGAAAACACAAAATAAATAATACAGCAATTGGTATGGCGTACCCAAAATCTGCCCAACCTTTTTTTACTTCTTCTTTTTCCACCATTAGAGTATACCCGTTTTTTTGGATGAGCGGTGTTAAATCGTTTGCTATTTTTTGAGCATCGTCGCCCAAATTTCCACTCACTTCTACTTCAAGACGGCCCAAATTTGCTTTTACATTGGTAACGCCAGGTGCATCTTTTAAATTATCCTCAATTAAAAACACACAGGCTTTACAATGCATTCCTTTGACGTGGAAGGTGTACGTTTTTTGGTCGGACATATAATTACAGTTTTTTAGTTTTCAATCTTAAGGAATTTGTTACTACCGAAACACTGGAAAAAGCCATAGCAAGACCTGCAAATACAGGGGAGAGAAGCCAACCGAATAGGGGGTAGAAAGCACCGCCCGCCAAAGGGATGCCAATTACATTAAAAATAAAAGCCCAGAATAAATTTTGTTTAATAGTGCGCATGGTTGCTTTGGAAAGTGTTATCGCTTCACCAACTTTGTGTATGTCGCCATGAAGCAGTGTTACACCTGCGGACTCTATGGCCACATCAGTACCCGTTGCCATTGCAATACCCACGTTTGCTTGCGCTAAAGCGGGCGCATCGTTGACTCCATCGCCGGCCATAGCAACAATCTGACCTTGTGATTGCAGTTCTTTAATTTTCAGGGCTTTTTCTTGGGGAGTAACTTCCGAAAAAACCATACTGATACCAGCTTGCTGCGCAATGAAGCTTGCGGCCAAAGCATTGTCACCAGTG
>DALYEE010000052.1:558-6139 GCA_031972655.1 Candidatus Magasanikiibacteriota bacterium | reverse complement strand
ACCGAGCCAAATTTTGGGTATATTCATAATGTTTTCGACCATCTGATACGGGATACTATCCTCGTACTTGATGGACTTGAAAGACTTTATGGACTTTTGACTTCAAAGCCCGGATGGCGGAATTGGTAGACGCACACGACTCAAAATCGTGCGGAGCAATCCATGAGAGTTCGATTCTCTCTCTGGGCACAATAAGAATTTAGAAATGAGATAAGAAAAATTAGCATATGCAACTTGGCACTTATCGTCATTACAAAGGTAACTTATACCAAGTGGTTGGTCTGGCGCTGAATTCTGATACAGAAGAAGAAATGGTGGTTTATAAACCACTCTACGAAACTGATATTATTTCCAAAGACATGTTTTTTGTACGGGATAAGAAAATTTTTCTAGAGGAAGTTGAAGTAAATGGTAAAAAAATTCTTCGGTTTGAATATGTTGCGGAACAAAAAAACGACTAGAGATAGTCGTTTTTTTAATTTAATTTCTGTGGTACCAAATTTTTTAGTACCAGAGAAATTGGGTCGTGCGTTCTTTCGAGAACACACGAACAAAAGAGCTTTATTAAAAAACCTTGTCTAATTTATACCACTGGTTGGGTGCTGGATTCTCATAGCGAATCCCACTCAGAGTAGTATGATTTCCACAATCATATTGCCACATATGAAAGTCTTTCAATACCATTGGCTCAGATTTTTGAACCATCTGTTTACGACAATTTGGGCAAAGAACTATTTCATGCTCATCTTTTTTTATTTTACTTTTAAGTTCCTTTATCGCCCGTTCTCTAGGAGTTAGTTCTCTACGAGCTTTTTTATTCTTAGCTGTTTTCATCAATCTCTCCTTATCATACTCCGAAGACATAAGAGGAAAATAAGATTAAAACAAAATACTGGTTCTGTCAATATTACTATAAATTATAACGGCGCAGGGTTGAGAGCCCTACGCCAAGGTAACTAGTGTTGCACCGCACTATGTCTCAAAAATAAATCAAGAAAAGTTACTGCCTGTCTAGTTTTGAACCTCAGATTACCTAAAGTTTCAACAAATGTTGAAACTGTCCAGCTACTATGAGTCTCTGCATATGCAATTGCCGCATCGAATTCTGCAAGCATCTTTGCGAACTCATTACGCATTTCCACAATTTGGTATCTAGGCGTAGACGACAGCCTACGTGAACCGTTTGAAAGAATATCTGCTATGATCGTTTCTGTTTCATACAACATGCCTGGAGTTTGCTCAATAATATCGGTTTGAAGTCGGTTCCAGGATAGAGCTGCTGCCCGTTCCTCTGCGGCAGCTACAGCTGCACTAATCCGGGCCATCATAGCCTGATCGGCTGCATAACGAGCTGTGGCGGTCTGCGTTTGAAAACGAATAATCGAAATACCTGCACGATGGGCAGCTACTCTGGCTACTGCTCTTGCAGCATAGCCTGCTGTAAAACGAGTAAAATTAAGAAAATCCAATGGACTATTTACCATTGCTACCGGCATATCGTAACGGCCATAGCAATTTGGATTTAACTTATCGCAAGTTGTACTGTAATTTCTCCGCCCATTGTCGAAAGCACAACCGACAATGGAAATTGAAAAAAACAAACCCAGCAAAACTTTTACTAGTTTACTTAAGATTTTCATCTTAGACTCCTTTTCTCCATATACATGGAGACTCGTGAGAATGACATGTTTACTAAACCATGTCAAGACTATCACGGCAAATGCTATTTTTTGGATAAAAAATAAATACTAAAAATACGCCACAATGGCGTATTTTATGCTAAAATTAGCTAAATTTTATGGTTTCAACCTGCCAATCGTCCTTGGGAATGGAATGCACTCACGAATATGCTCTACACCCGTAATCCACCGCACCGCTCGCTCCAACCCAATACCAAAGCCCGAATGCGGCACACTGCCATATTTACGCAAATCTAGGTACCATTCATAATCTTCTCTGCTTAAACCCTCGTGTTTAATCCGCTCGATCAAAATATTTACATCTTCCTCACGCTGGCTACCACCAATCAGCTCCCCCGCCCCCTCAGTCGCAATCAAGTCATCACATAAAGCGAACTTCTCGTTGTTTGGATCTGTTTTCATGTAGAAGGCTTTAATTTCTTTTGGCCATTTTTCGATAAAAATCGGCACCGCACTATCTTTAGTCAAAAGACCTTCATCGTCATTCCCCAAATCTTCGCCATATTTAATATCAGATCCAAGCTCATGTAATTTTTCAATCGCCTGGTCATAGGTATAGCGCGTAAACGGGTTATCTGCTTTTTGCAAATTTTCCACATTGCGTTCTAAAATAGCCAGTTCCTCCATGCAGTTTTGCAAAACATGGCGAATAATATGGCGTACCAATCCTTCTTGAATTTTCAAATTTTCTTCGTGCTCTACAAAAGCCGCTTCCGCATCCATCATCCAAAATTCAGTTAGGTGGCGCTTGGTCTTGCTTTTTTCTGCTCTAAACACTGGCCCAAAATCATAGCAGCGCCCCACAGAAGCAATAGCCGCCTCAATATACAGCTGACCTGATTGAGAAAGATAAGCAGAACCTAAATCGAAGTACGGCACAGCAAATAGTGTTGTGGTGCCTTCGCAAGCACTAGGGGTAAAAATTGGCGAATCCACCTTGATGAATTTTTCTTTGTGCAAATATTCGTTTATCGCAGTAATAATCGCATCGCGAATCACCAAAATTGCCCATTGCTTTCGGCTGCGGAGCCATAAATGACGTTGATCCATCAGAAAGTCGGGGCCATGCTCTTTTTTGGAAATCGGAAACTCTTCCGCCTTTTGGACGATTTTTAACGTTTTAATTTGTATTTCAAAACTGTTTGCTTTTTTAGGATGTTTGGTAACCACACCAGTAGCAATCAAAGACGACTCTTGGGTCAACTCCTCTACCGCTTTCCAAACCTCTTCACTCACTTCTTGCTTGGAAACAACTCCATCAAGCCAGGAGTACCCATCGCGGATTTCCAAAAAAGCAATCGATCCGGATGATCGTTTGTTGTGGAGCCAACCACGCACGGTGATTTCTTGACCCACTGAACTTTCTAAACTATTTCCTAATCGGGACATATACTATAAAAAATAAAAATTCAAATTTCAAAACCCAAAACGAGAGGTCTCGCACTTACTAAGTTAACCCCAATTTCCAAAAAAATCAAGCGGTTTTCTTTACAAAAAGGTTTTTATTTATTAGTGTTTATGGAAAGTGAGGTGAAGTATGGATACTCATTCTTTAAACCAGTTCATAAACCTCGGATACACCACAATTCCATTTTCTGGCATATCAGGTCACATCGTAACAGCAATCACTCTTTTCAACGAACTCGTAGTCGGTGGGCCCAAAAATTTACAGAGAGTTTGTTTTGATAATGAGGGAAACCCAACCCTCCCTTCTGACCCACGGACCGATTTAGGCTATTTTCAAAGAAAGGGTGAACCTAGCCCTGATGGCACATACGACACCAAAGCTGTCCTGCATTACGCAGGCGAAGAAAGACTTGAAAGAGCATTAGCAACACATGACCCTGGATTCAAAGAATTGATAACTTATATATTAGACAGTAACGGGATAATTTTCCGTCGTTGTCAACAAACCATACTGGAATTTGCTCGGCAAATCGACTCACACTTCGGTGGAAATAGCTCACTATCATCTCTGGTTGCACAACCCGACGATAAACTTCGCTCTCTGGTATATCAAGAGATACGGCCCGGAACAAATAATATAATCGGCAGGGAACATTGCGACCAATCTGGTTTTACCCTTGCGATTCACGAAAGCAGCCCCGGTTTAGAATTTTATATTAATGGCGCATGGCAGGAAATCAGCGTGCCAAGTGGGCTGGCGATAATCTTCGCGGGGCGTCGACTGGAAAAATTCAGTGGTGGAAAAATCGAAGCAGTTAGGCATCGTGTACGAGTAGGTTGCCTACCAACAGATCAAAATAAACCTCTTCGATCCGCGATGGTCTTTTTCTCAAATCTCAAGGGCGTCGAACTAGATCAGTCTTCGCCCTAACTTTTCCCCGCTCTTACCAGAGCGGTCTTATTTTTAAAATTACTCCACTGACCAGGTATTTTTTCTGTATGATATTTTACAAACTGATAAATAATTTCGGAAATTTTATTGTTTAATTCCAAACCCGAAATTTTTGGCCATTCTGAATTTATGAGCTCAGAAAAATATGCTTGTTCACTAGTGTTCAATGAAAAAATAATTCCGTGCGTGGGAGGCAAAGTATTTTTACAGCTAGCACATACTACGCCACCCAAAGATAAAGAGAAAAAACTAACTTCATTTTTAAGCTCTTCCTCACCAATCACGCATTTTTCCAACACAGGTTTAAACCCAAGTAGCGTAGCCAATTTTATCAGATAGCTATCCACTAAAATATCCGCAAATGCTGCTTCTTCATTTACAAAATCTAACCAACTTTTTAAGAAGTCAAAAACTCGTACATCTTTTTCTCCGGGAGAAAGCAACTCGGCGGTAATACCTAAAACGTAATTAGTACCAAAAATTTTTAAAATATCCTCTCGAATTTTTTTAAAAAGATTAAGCGGTGAAACACGGATCAAATGTTCAGTTTCTTTCCCCTCTGCCGTTTCGATTTCCAAAAGCGATCCAGGTTCCAAAAAAGGAGAATTCTTGCTTGTTATTTTTTTTACTCCGCGCGCCAAAACTTCTTTTTTCTCACCATCATCAGAAAGAAAAGATATTATTTGATCGTACTCCCGAACATTTTTTCTTTTGAGTATTATTCCGATCATAAAATTATTTTTTTCTATTTTTCCATTGCTCCAGGAAAGATTCCAAAATTACCATCGCAGATTTTTCATCACGCGACACTCCACCACCCATCGCATCAGCTTGCTGCGAAGAGAATCTTTCATCAAAAAACTCAATCGGTATATCGATTTCAAATTTCATCTCTTCCACAAATTTTCTAATACGCTCGGTATTTTTGTTTTCTTTACCATCTAGGCTTGTCGGCAGACCAATAACAATTTGATCAATTTTTTCTTTAATAACTAGATTTTTTAATTCTTGATTCCTGATTCCTGATTCCTGATTCTTGATTATCCCAAATGGCAAAACCACCCCAATACCAGTATCAGCCCAAGCCAAACCAATCCTTTTTTCACCATAATCTAAGGCAAGAATGTTCATATTTGGCTAATTTTATTTAAATTTAAATCAAAATAATTGACAGATTGGTTATTTTTGGATAACATAAAATGTTTTTAGACGGGTAATACCGCCTTGAACCCAGACTTTCTTGCATCGTGCACGAAAGTCAAACAGACAACTTAACAAGGAAGAGACAGTGCCGGAGCAAAAATACAGAATCCCTGCAACTTCAGCGAACCCGGATGCGGACAAAATATTGTGGGCGTTAAGGCACGCCTTCGCAGAAGGTGAAGAAAAAGTGGTAGTAGAATTCCCGACCACGAATCTGGCCCAACCCACGATTGCTATGCAGCTGACCGGAGTCATACATGCCTCAGCAGTCCCTGGCATCTACACCATCTTCGGCTACGTCCGTCTAGAGCGGCTAGGG
>DALYEE010000052.1:0-548 GCA_031972655.1 Candidatus Magasanikiibacteriota bacterium | reverse complement strand
CTCTAACCAGAGTATTTTTTAATTTTAAAAATCACTTCACCCACAAACACTCACTTCTTAATACCTACTACGTGATACCTGATACTTCACCATGCTACCAAAACACTTCTCTCCCCTCACCAGGTCTTCTGGTCACCACCACATTTCCTTTTTCCGTTATTACCAGAGTATGCTCAAAATGAGCACATAAACTTTTATCAATCATTTCGATTGTCCAGCCATCAGCTTTAGTTTTCACTCGCCATTCTTTGCTGAGCGAGAGCATGGGCTCAATAGCAATCACCATACCAGGTTTTAATGTAACAGCTTCGAGCGTTGGATCATAATAATTTGGGATATTTGGCTCCTCGTGCACTTCGTGCCCTACTCCGTGTCCTACCAAATCACGAACAATTCCGTATTGCCCTTGGCTACGGCTTCCACCGGTTTGGTGGTGGCCAGACGGCTGGCGGCCTGGGCATAGGCACCGGCGGCTTCTTTGGGGGCTATCTGGCGGTCGGGGCGGCGCAGCGAGTCTTCGGCCACGCTGCTGCTGTCGCGGCCTGTGC
>DALYEE010000051.1:0-6282 GCA_031972655.1 Candidatus Magasanikiibacteriota bacterium | reverse complement strand
GAAAGGTAGGTTGAAGTATTTTTTTATACATTGCTGAGCTTTTTCGGAAAGCATAGAGGTTAGTCTTAAAGTCTTTAAAGTCCGTCAAGTCCATCAAGTGTGATTGTTGTTGTGATAATTGAAAAGACTTTGAATTTTTTTTCCAAACTCATTAAGTTCATTGTGCTTTTTAAGTAATCCATTTTTGCACTGAATGCGGATTGATTCAGATCCGATTTCACTGTTTTGGTATAAAATTGTTTTGAATAATTTTTTTGGTAATTTTTTTTGCAAAACTAATTTTTGTTTGTAGGTTAAACCAGTCTCATTATCATTAACTCTTTTGACAATTTGTGCGCCATTTTTAAGTTTGATAATTTTTTCATTTTCATTTTTAAGTCCAAGCAATGCAGCAAGGTGGGCTTCAAAAGTCGTGATATCTATTTTATTCCTTGTTTCATTTTCCTTCTGCAATAACGATTCACACGTAGTGCTCGCCGGTTGGCGCGCATTTACTTCTATTAGGTATATTTTTCCCGTTTTTTCATCTACTACCACATCTATGCCAAACAAGCCTTTCCAACCCGATGCGGCCAATTTTTCTCCCACCTTTGTGGCTAGAGTATAATAATTTTTCTTTTGTTCTTTGGTCAGAATTTTGTTTGGGATTTGCCAGTCATTACCAATGGTAGCAAAAGGCCGGTTGGTAAAAGGGGAGAGGCCGGTGATTTGGTAATTTAAAGGTCCAGACAAAACTTTTTTACCCCACACTACATTGTTGTTGGTAAAAGTTGGGCCTTCAATGTATGTAAGCACGCGGACTGGTCGCTCGGGGAATTGGTTTTTTATTTTTTCCAAACTTTCGGCGGAGTCGATTAAAAAAGTTCCGTTACCGGTATGAGCAAAATTGAATTGTAAAATAAATTTTTTATTTTTCCATTCAAGCTTGCTGCAGGTTTGCACTTGGTGCGGTGGTAAAAATTTGGCTAATGATCCAAGCCAGGTAATTTGGGAGATTTTTTCTTCGATTGAGTTGGCTAGAGTCGATGGTGGGTTTAGAAGTTTCCAATTATTTTTTTGGCAAATTGATTCAATGGATGTTGTATTCTTGAAAACCAAAATGTGTGGACTTGATATGCGTTTAATGAATTTAGCGGTTTTTTCGTTTTCTAATAACTCTCTTGTACTGAGAAGTTTCTGACCTTTAATGAGGATGATATTTTTGTGTTTTTTGGCCAACTCCCTTGAAAAGGGATCGGAATTTGTTACTATGTAGTAATTGTGAGTAGTAAGGGGTAAACCCAAAACACGCTCAATATCGAGTGTTACGTAAACCAAAGGATGTTGTTTTAGCGCTAAAACAAGGGCTTTCATAGCGGTTAGTATACTAAGAATGGCTAGTTTTGGCAATACTTTATGGTAATATGAAAAAATACCTCATCTATATTCTTTTTTGTTTAATTCCAGCCCTAGCTTGGATTTTTTCGCTTTTTTTTCAAGTTATAACAATGATCGTGTTGAGTTTTACTGTGAGCATAAGTACTTACCAAAAGTTCCAGAATGCCTTTTCATTTAGCTTCCCATTTTTAGGTTTTATTATTTCGTGTTCTATTATTTTTTTCCGTGTTGTAAAAAGCAAAGAATATCCCATTCTTTTAAAAATTTTTTACATACCACTCACCATGGTGTTTTTAATGGCTTTGTTTTATTTCATTTTATCCACGGGTCCTTTACTTCCCACAAATTCTTAATTTTGTAATCCTTTATGGAGAAATATCTATGGAAATATACAAACATCTCCAAAATTTCGGTCACGTTCGACCAAATCATTCTGTTGCCAAGCATACCACTTTTCAAATTGGTGGTTTGGCGCAGTTTTTTATCGAAGTTTCGGAAACACAAAAATTGGTTGAACTGCTAAATTTTTTATCCGGTGAAGGTATTCCTTTTTTTATTTTGGGTGGTGGATCAAACACGCTGTGGCAGGATGAATTATATGAAGGAGTTGTTATTAAGTTGCAAACCAATAGTCTAGTTGTAGGTGCTCAAAATCTACAACCCCTACAGATTGAGGCAGAATCGGGTGTTTCTCTTTCTATGGTCATGAACACGGCCTTAAAGCAAAGCTGGAGTGGGCTGGAGTGGGCAGCTGGGTTACCAGGAACAGTGGGCGGGGCGGTGCGTGGCAACGCCGGTGCGATGTGGTCGGATATGGCCCGGTCTTTGGAAAAAGTGCAGGTGTGGCGAGATGGGGAAGTGTTAGAATTAAAACCAGAAGAGTGTGAATTTGCTTACCGAGATAGTATTTTTAAACACAATACCGATGTAGTTTTGAAAGCGTGGTTCAAATTTGTGCTTGGCGATAAGGTAAAAATGATGGCAGAGATCGGTGATTATTTAAAACGTCGAGCAGGCAAATATCCACCTTTTCCATCTGCGGGTAGTTTTTTTAAAAATATCGATATTAAGGATTGGAAAGGTTTGGAGTCAGATCTGCTGCCCGATTTTATTAAAATTGGTAAAATTCCTGCTGGGTGGTTAATTGATAAGGCGGGGCTAAAAGGCTTAACCGTCGGTGGATGTCGGGTCTCAAACGAGCATGGAAATTTCATTATCAATTTCAATAAAGGCACGCAGGCCGATATTCACCTTTTGATTGAACAGATAAAAGAAAAGGTGTATGCTAAATTTAGCATAGAATTGGAACCAGAAGTCTGTATTATCTAATTTACGGCCGCATAAACTATCAAGACATTAAAAGGGGTTTAGTATTGTTTAATACTAAATAAAGAGGGAAAAAATTTATAGTAACAAGTAAGTTTTTACATTTTGATGTTTTAATATTTTAAAGTTACCCATATGCAGATAATCATCAATGGAAAAGGATTGGAGCTTACTGGTGCAATTGAGGAATATATCAACAAAAAAATTTCCGAACTAGATCGTTTCCACAATCAAATCATCCGGGCGCATGTGACTGTAGGTATGGAAACCAGGCATCATTTAAAAGGCAACGTTTTTGTGGCTGAATGCCGACTTGAAGTGCCAGGAAACGATGTGTTTGTTTCTAAAAATGAAGCAACATTGTATCAAGCAATAGATAAAGTGCGTGATTTTGCCGAGCAAGAACTGAAAAAACAAAAAACCATGCAACGTGAAAAAAATAAAAAAACTAAAACTCTTGTAAGACAAGAAAAAGAATACAGTTTAACGTAATATTTCATGTCAATTTTACGCAGATTCTCTGAGGCGCTGAAGCGCTATAGAGCCGGCTGGTATGCTCTTGCCGGTTCTTTTATTATTTCCGCTGGTTGGGGTTATTACCATTTCAGTAAGCACAATATACCTAAATTGGTTTTAATGATCGCTGGAATTGCTTTTGTTTTATACGCCGCCTACCAGCTAGGAAAAATTTTTTATGTATATGTGGCCAGACGTTTGGGGCGACATTCTTTTTGGTATAATGAATTTGTTAAGTTTTTGGACGAGCTATTTTTTGTTGCTTCTTTGTTTTTTATTATTTTCTTTTTCCGGAGCGAAGTTATCAGTGCTAGTTATGTTTTAGCGGTTCTATTGGTGTTGTATTGGCGAACAAAATATTATTTAAAACAACATCCAGATGCCGCGGTGTGGCTCTCAGTTCACAAAAATATTTTTGGATTAGCGTTTTTTATATTTTTGCTGCAAGTAATTTGTCAGTATACGGCCTATTATTATTACATTTTAGACTCGAACATTCGTTATTTCAATATCGTTATTTTTCGTGCGGTGGCCATGACTAGTTTTTGGTTGGCAGGGTTTTGTATAGCGAGTATTTTGTATGGACGGATAAAAAATAGGTTGCGCGTTTTTTTCATGATTATCTGGTCGGTATTATTTTCTTTGAGCATGTTTTTTTGGCTCATCAATATCGGTATTTTGTATTATTCTGGTTTGTATCTTAGCCCATCGGCACTAGATCATTTTGATGGTTCAACAAGTGTGCTCGAAAATAATTTAACCTATTTTTTGTTGGCGGCGTGTTTGCCGGTGCTCGTAGTTTTTGTGTATCTCATGCGCGCGGTAATTAGGGCGCACAAAACAACCCAAAGTCGTTATTGGAATTACTATGCTGCTTCTATTTTATTCATGTCGTTTTTTTTAATGTTAGGTCTGAGTTCTTTTAAAAACACTCCGGAAAGAACTGTGTTGCATGCATTTTATAATCGTTTCTTTGGTAAAGAACAAAATGTCGTGCTTTCACCAGAATTGCAAAAAAAATTAGAACGGTTTGGGTTGTTTTATAAAACACAAGATTTTGCTGTAGCTCATAAAGAAACCGTTTTTTCACCTTCGAGTACTCTAAAATTATTACCAGATCGATTAGTGCAGAAAAAACCAAATATTGTAATTGTGTTTTTGGAAAGTTTTTCCGCACGGCTAACAAGTGTGTACGATGATCGGTTTGCCGACGTGACACCAAACTTTACTAAAATGGCTCAAGATCCACATACCACTGTTTTTCGTAATTATTACAATGCCTCTACCCCAACTATTACCGGAACACTTTCCCAGCTGTGTTCTTTCTTGCCACCTTTTGGACACAACGAAATTCAAAATGATCGGAAATTACAAAACCATCATTTGTTGTGTTTGCCGCAAATGCTCAAGAATTATGCAGGCTTTGGGTATGCTGGGTATGTTACGGCGGTTGATAAGGAATTTGCTCATAAAGATGGTATTTTTACCAGTATGGGCGTAGATAAAATTTTTGGCACGAGCGAATTGAAAAAATATATTCCTGCCGAACCAATGTCTTGGGGTTATTCGGATCATCAAATGTTTCCGGTGCTCGGCCAGATGATGGATGAAAAAGCCAAAGACGACAAACCATTTTTACTCATGCTTGCGAGTGTGGATACGCATCCGCCATTCAATCTAGCTAAAGACGCGGTGAATTATGGCGATGGATCCGAGCCGGTTTTGAATATGTTCCACACGACCGACGATGCGTTTGGAAAATTTTGGGAAAACTTTAAACAAAGCCCGCGCTATAATGATACAATTTTAATTACTGTTGCCGATCATGCTATTTTTCCAGCCGCACTGACCAAAGATTTGTTCCCCAAAGAAGCAAGCAGTTTGACCTACTACGACCAAAATATGTTTATGATGTATGTGCCAGATAGTGTGCTTCCAAAAGAAGTAACTACGTATGCTAGTGGTCTGGATTTTACACCATCGATTTTGCATATGCTTGATATTAACAAACCAAATTCATTCGACGGGCATTCTATATTTGATGATCAAAAAAAATACCCCAATTTACTGGGTATGCATGAATTGGGGTTGTACATTAATGAAGTGGTTGATAAAAACGGTAAGCGCAAAGTTAGCTATGATGTGCCAGACAACTTAACCTGTGACGAAAATGCCACTGTTTCTTCTACGGCACCCTTAACACTTTGTGAATTTTTACATTTTTATAAATGGAAGAGACAGATGTTTGAAGAGGGGAGATTGTGGGATAGATGATTTAAATTAGTTATTTAGTTTTGTTAATTTTGGATTTTCTCGTAGTTGGTTGCCATTTGTGTAAAGAGTGGTAGGTACTACTAAATACTTTTGCGTCAAGAATTGCGGTTAAGACCGCACGCATACATTGATAATCTGTTGCAAAATCGTGGGTTCCCGCAAGCCATGCAGGACCTATATCATCTTTCCCTTCTGCTTCAAGTTCAGAAATAATTTTTTCTGGAGTAAACCACCGTATTTTTTCAATTTCTTCTTTTTGAAGAGTCAGTTTTTCGAGTGGGCCATCATAAACTGTTAAAAAATCTCTAATCCAGACTCTGCTGATATTTTTTCTACTTGTTCGCCAAGGAATAATTTGAAAATGATTCGCCTTGAGTCCAATTTCTTCTTCTAATTCTTTGATCGCGTTAATTTTAAAACTTTCATTTTCAGCAACATGTCCTCCGAAATGGGTTGACCAAGCTCCGGGAAAACGTTCTTTAGAAAGAGAACGCTGGTTACACAAGATTTGTCCGTTAGAATTAAGTATAAAAACATTAGTAGACCGGCACCATAATCTTTTTTTAATAACTTGCGAACGAGGTAGGCAAACACCTGTCGGTTCTCCGGTAGTAGCATTAACAATTTGAATTTTTTCTTCGGTCAATTTTTTTGATGGTTTCATATATAAATATTATTATTCTTCCGGAAAAATTTGTTTTCCCTGGTCATCGTAGATAATCACGGCCAACACCGGGCAGGATTGTGCGGCGAGCATGATAGTATCCTCATCTTCACTATCAGGGTCCA
>DALYEE010000050.1:1876-6940 GCA_031972655.1 Candidatus Magasanikiibacteriota bacterium | reverse complement strand
CAGGAATTTTTTGGCCGCCTCTTCCACGTTCAAAGTAATACGTTTTTCTTGCAATCGTTCTTCAATCTCTTTCAGTTGTAAATCCACAATCGACTCGATATGTTTTTCTGAGAGCGAGTGGAACATAATGATTTCATCAATACGGTTCAAAAATTCAGGTTTGAAGTTTTCGTGCAAAGTGGCCAAAACTTTTTCTTTTATTTCTTCATCTTTTTCTTTTGCCGGGCTAGCACCGTTTCTAAATCCAAACTCGCCACGTTTGTGAGAATCCAAAATTAATTGGCTACCGATGTTGCTCGTCATGATGATCACCGTATTTTTAAAATTAACCGTTCGGCCTTTGGCATCCGTCACCCGGCCATCATCAAGAATTTGCAGTAATATGTTAAACACATCCGGATGTGCTTTCTCAATTTCATCAAACAAAATTACCGCGTATGGTCTGCGTCGCACGATCTCCGTAAGCTGACCACCTTCATCGTAACCAACATAACCAGGAGGGGAGCCGATAATTTTGGAAACGCTGTGTTTCTCCATGTACTCACTCATATCAACTCTCACAAGTGCGTCAGATGTATCAAACATAAACTCGGCCAATGCTTTGGCCAGCTCGGTTTTACCCACACCTGTTGGACCAAGAAAAATAAATGATCCGATTGGTTTTTGTGGGGGAGCGATACCTGCACGCGAACGACGAATGGCATTGGAAACGGAGCGGACCGCTTCTTCTTGGCCGATTACTCGGTTACTCAACACATTTTCCATCTTGGTAAGCTTTTCGGTTTCGCTTTGCAGCATTTTCTTTACTGGAATTCCGGTCCAGCGCGCAACCACACCAGCAATATCTTCTTCTGTAATTTCCTCTTTCAAAATACCACGAGTTTTTTGGAGTTCTACTAATTTTTTTTCATCTTGTTTGATGGATTTTTCCAAATCAGGAATTTGACCATAGCGAATCTCAGCAACTTTTTGTAAGTTACCACGGCGCTCTTCAATATCTGCCTGTTGTTTCAAGCGATCGATCTCTTTTTTGTGTTCCTGAATACGTGTAATGATTTCTTTTTCATTTTTCCACTTGGCTTCGAGTTCACCGCTTTGCTCACGAGTATCCGAAAGTTCTTGCTCAACTTTTTTAAGGCGCGCTTTTGATTCTGGGTCTTTTTCTTTGGCTAGGGCGCGCTTTTCAATCTCTAATTTAATGAGTGAACGTTTCATTCTGTCTAATTCTTCCGGCATAGAATCAAGTTGCAACCGCAATGCCGAAGCGGCTTCGTCAATTAGGTCGATTGCTTTATCCGGTAAAAACCGATCGGTAATATAGCGCTCAGAAAGTTTAACAGAAGCGATCAGCGCGTTGTCCGTAATGCGCACACCGTGATGTACTTCATATTTTTCTTTAATACCACGCAAAATTGCTATCGCATCATCTTCACTTGGTTCATTTACAAACACTGGTTGAAATCTGCGTTCCAAAGCAGCATCTTTTTCAATATATTTTTGATACTCTTTTAAGGTCGTAGCACCAATAGTATGCAGCTCTCCACGAGCGAGCGAGGGCTTCAGCATGTTCGAAGCATCAATCGATCCTTCTGTTGAGCCAGCGCCGACAATAGTATGGAGCTCATCAATAAAGAGAATGATTTTTCCTTGCGCTCCAGTGATTTCTTTCAGCACCGCTTTTAAGCGGTCTTCAAATTCACCCCGGAATTTTGAACCTGCCAAAAGAGAACCAATATCAAGCGTAATGATTTCTTTGTTTTTCAAAGAGTCTGGCACGTCACCGTTTACAATGCGCTGGGCCAAACCTTCTACCACGGCAGTTTTACCTGTTCCTGGTTCACCAATCAAAACCGGATTGTTTTTGGTCCGGCGACTGAGAATCTGCATCACGCGGCGGATTTCTTCGTCTCGCCCAATCACCGGATCAATCTTTTCTTTGCGAGCCAGTTCTGTTAAATTTTTACCGTACTTTTCAAGGGCATTATATTTACTTTCTGGTTCAGGAGAATCCACTCTTTGCGACCCGCGAATAGATGCTAGGGTTTTTAAGGCGCTTTCGTAGGTAATACCAAGCTCCTTAAGGAGTAGGTTAATTGGATTTTGGTTGGTTAAGAATGCTAAAAATAAATGCTCTACACTCACATACTCATCACTCATTTTTTTGGCTTCTTCGCCAGCAGTTTGAAAAATGTGTAGGGTGGGTCCAGAGAGCATCACCTGTCCAAGACCGGTTTGCACTTGATTTCCAAATTGTTTGGGAAGTTGGTTTATCAATTCTTGAATGTCATTTTTTAGGGCAGCCGGGTTTAGGCCGAGCTTGCTAAGAAGGGAATTAACAATTCCTTCTCCGTCATTTAAGAAAGCTAAAAAAAGATGAGGTGGTTCAATGTGCGGTTGGCCATTTTGCTCTGCGATGAGAGCGGCTTGTTGAATAATTTGTTGTGATTTGTTTGTGAAATTTTGCGGTCCCATGTGGGTGGTGTTAGGAAATTAGGTTGTTAGGATTTAGGAATGTAGGACGTAGGTGAGTAGGAATTAGCTTGTAGCTGGTAGCTTGTAGTTTTTGTGTTCCTCTTAGAAATGTCCGACATTTATCCTTCCCTTACGAAGCGGAGGCGGGGAGGAGTCAATTATGGTATTTAGCACTCAGTATATCAGAGTGATAAATTGATTATAACTACGGTTGAAAAGTTTGTCAAATATGTGGTATTGTAGCACAATTATGATTTAAAATTAATTGGTAATGTGAACGAAATAAAAGTGCTGAGTATTAAAATTGATGCAGTGTCATTTGTTGAAGCTCGAGAGAAAGTCCGGGAATTTTTGAATTCTACCGGCCAACATACAATTTTTACCCCCAATCCAGAGATCTTGGTGAAGGCACAGAAGGATGAGTACTTTAAGTATTCACTGAATAAATCTGATCTAAATCTATGCGATGGACGAGGAATACAATTTGTGTCCAAGCAAAAAATCGAGCGAATTACTGGGGTAGATTTCATGTTAGAGATTTGTAAAATAGCGGAGATGGAAAATAGAACTGTTTATTTATTAGGGTCGGAGAGTGAGGAAGTGGTTAAAAAGACCGCTGAGAATCTCAAGTTAAAATTCCCAAATTTACAAATTGTTGGAGTCGATAAGGGTTGCAAAATAAATGAGAATGCTAAACAATTAAAACATCAAGACACCCGACCGGCTACAGAGGAATTGATAGTTAATAAATTAGATAATAATAGGATGTTGGAATTAATTAATCAACAAAAACCCGACATTCTCTTCGTCGCTTTTGGTATGGGGAAGCAAGAGAAATGGATTGTGGAAAATTTAGCAAAAATTCAGAGTGTAAAAATTGCCATGGGTGTAGGAGGAGCATTTGATTATATAAGTGGATCAGTGAAACGTGCGCCTTTACTGCTGCGTAAAATTGGGCTAGAATGGCTGTACCGTTTAGTTAGACAGCCCAAAAGAATTCTGAGAATTTGGAATGCAACGGTTAAGTTTTTGTTTATATTTTATGGAAGGAAGTGAATTTAGAATAAGAGAAAACCACCCAGCTTTTGAGGAAAGAGAGTTAACTGGATCTGAGAAAGAGTTTTTTGCAGAATCTAAGATTGTTGGCCAAGCCTACGTTGGTTTTGTAGATCGGTTGGTAAAAGGTCAAGATTTAAGTATTGATTTGGAAGAATTACCATCCGAAGCCAGACCATTTTTTGATAAACTAATTTCGGCCACCCAAAACCATCAACAGAAATTTAGTAGAATTAAAACAGAGGAAGGAATAAGTGCTGCCAAACTTCTTAAGCAGGCCAAACAAAGCACCCTCGATTTTGATTCTTTAGAAAATAGTGGAAGAATTGCGTTGGAAGAGTTTAGTCCTGGACTATATGGTGTGATAATTGATGAAGAAATTTATCGTCAAATATTTGGCGATCATAAAGCACAGGCTAAAACAGCCAAGGTTAATAATGGGGTTTCTTTTGTTGTTGTGCCAAGATATGGTGAAAGTGAGACTGATAGCTTAATTCGAACTGAAAATATTCCTCATGAAGTAAACCACTTAATTTCTTTTTTGTAGAACAGGAAAATTTAGCGGTTTCAGATGAAGATAACGAAGAAGTTAGAAAAAATTTTTTATTATGGAGAGAAGAAATTTTGTGTCGACTATGTAGTGGAGGAGTCATAGGCGGATACGATCATGTTCGTGTTGGCGCGAAAAAAAGAGATCAGTTAGCTAAAGATGATCCTAATATTTTAAATCAACTCGATGAATACTCAGCAACCCTTACAAAAATTTGTGAAAAAATATCCAACACCCACCGATCCTCACAAATGAGTGATCAGGATTCGATTTGGGGAGTCTTGAAATCAAAAAATTATAAAGAGTTATTCCAAAATCTCACATTTGTTTCTAAAATTATAGAAAAAACTCGATCCGAATCAAAAGACAACAAAAATGATGGTGGTTGGAGTTTTGTTTAAAAGCATAATTCAATTTTATATGATTCGCACACGTATCGCCCCTAGCCCAACTGGCTACATGCATATCGGAACACTCCGCACTGGTCTGTATTCCTATCTTTTTGCTAAACAAAATAACGGTAAATATCTGTTGCGTATTGAAGATACGGACAGAGAAAGATTTGTAGCTGATGCTACAGAGGTTTTGCTAAAATCGTCCTACTGGGCGAATGTTATACCAGACGAAGGAGTAAAACTCGGTAGTGATGGTCAGTCAATTGTTCAAGAAGGGGACAAAGGACCCTACATTCAGTCCGAGCGTCTTGAGATTTATAGCAAACACATTAAAACTCTTTTAGAAAACGATTCTGCGTACTACTGTTTTTGTACCTCCGAAAGACTTGAAGAGTTGCGACAAAAACAGCAGCTCAAAAAAATGCCGACACAGTATGATAGGCTTTGTCTCAAATTATCTCCAGAAGAGATCAAAGAAAAACTTGATCAAAAACAACCACATGTTATCCGCATGAAAATGCCACGCGAAGGAGAGACAGTTTTTCAAGATTTAGTTCGTGGAGAGATAAGTTTTGCAAATAAACTGGTAGA
>DALYEE010000050.1:0-1866 GCA_031972655.1 Candidatus Magasanikiibacteriota bacterium | reverse complement strand
CAGGTGCTTATAAAATCTGATGGTTTTCCAACCTATCATTTTGCAGTAGTAATTGACGACCATTTTATGGAAATTACCCATGTGATTCGCGGGGAAGAGTGGATCAGTAGTACGCCAAAACATTTACAACTTTACAAAGCTTTTGGTTGGGAACCACCAGCTTTTGCGCATCTGCCTTTGCTTTTAAATCCTGATAAATCAAAATTGAGTAAAAGGCAAGGCGATGTTGCTGTTTCAGATTATGAAAAGAAAGGGTACCTGCCAGAAGCTCTTATAAACTTTGTGGCTTTTTTGGGCTGGAATCCTGGTGACAATCGCGAAATTTTTAGTCTTGATGAGTTGATTAAAGAATTTAGCCTAGAAAAAATAAACAAATCTGGTGCGGTATTTAATATTGAAAAATTAGATTGGTATAATAAAGAATATATTAAGAATTTACCGATAGATGAGCTGGTTGATCGCGTAATGCCTTGGTTGGAGCAGGTGGAATTTTTTAGGAATCAAGAATCAAGAATTAAGAATCAAGGCGAATGGTTGGGAAAAGTTTTATCTTTAGAAAAAGAGCGGGTTACTACTCTCGCTGAATTTCCCGAAGCAGTTAAATTTGTTTTTGACCTACCAAATTACGCAGCTGAAAATTTGGTCTGGAAAAAAGGCAGTAGGGAAGAGGTGCAAAAAGTATTGCCTGAGCTGGAAATATTAATGAATACAATTAGTGCTCAAGATTGGGGCAAAGAAAATTTGGAGCAAAAAATTAAATCGTGGATTCTAGAAAAAGGATTTTCTAACGGATCGGTGTTGTGGCCACTGCGTGTGGCACTTTCCGGTCAAGAAAATTCTCCGGGACCATTTGAAATTGCCGACGTTCTTGGTAAAGAAGAAACGATAAGGCGGTTGAGACTCGCTATCGATAAAATACAGTAAATAGTAGAAAGTATACCTGAAATATGGTATACTTTTTTTATGCTTAAAAAACTTAAATACATTTTTTGGGTAATAGTAATTCTAGTGGGATTTTCCAATCCCCAGTTTAGCAATTCCGCAACAGATAATAGTGCAGAGATAAAGGAATTGAATGACAAAATTGAACAACACAAACAAAAAATTAAAGAGCTAGAAGAAACAATGTCTAAATATCAAAAAAGCATTGACGAGAAAAGACTCCAAGCTATCTCATTAAAAAACCAACTTTCACTTCTTGATTCAAGAGTTAAAAAGATTGAAACTGATGTAGACCTGACCAAAGAAAAAATTCAAGCAACAGAACTCGAAATTCAATCTTTAGAAATATCAATCTCTGACAAAGGATTTGTAATTGATAGGCAAAAAAAGATGCTTGATGCTATGATCAAAAAAATTCATGCTGATGATCAAAAAAACTCTGTCGAAATAATGTTAACAAACAAAACTTTTGGTGATTTTTATAGCCAGCTCAAAAATTTGGAAGATGTCTACACCGATCTTGGTCGTTCGGTAAAGAACCTCCGTTTGATCAAAGAAGATTTGGGTATTCAGAAAGATAAAGTGGACGAACGAAAAAGATCATTTGTAATTTTAAAAAACCAGCTGGAACAAAAACAGCAGGATTTAAGAGAACAGTCGGGCGCGAAAAAGAATTTATTAGCTAATACCAAGGCCTCGGAAGTGGAGTACCAAACTTTGCTTGGAAGTTTGAAAAAACAATTTCAAACTATTGAAGGAGAAGTACGAAGCTATGAGAATCAGGTGCGAAAAAAACTTGAAGAACAAAATAAAATTAAAAATACCCCCGCTGGGGATGTGGGCTTAGAATGGCCAGTACCGAGTAGATATATTACTGCTTATTTTCATGATGCAAGTTATCCTTTCCGTAATGTTTTTGAACAT
>DALYEE010000049.1:0-7011 GCA_031972655.1 Candidatus Magasanikiibacteriota bacterium | reverse complement strand
ACAAGAAATGTACTGCGAAGCTGACGTGGTCACAAACCGATTCTTCAGGTAGTTTGTGTATAATTATTTCTGTAAAAAAAACATTAATATTTTAACAAAAATTTTATTATATCTGATGCGCAATTTTTTATTTTTTATTGAAAACATACTACAAGCTAGTACTTCTTATAAATTTAACGCAATCTTCTACGGTACTTTGGGTAGCGGAAACTTTTCCATTGCAACAAAAAGCTGTACTTGGAGAATCCGGACTTACCGCACAACAATTTTTTCCAGAACTATCACAAACTGATGATTCTTTCAGCCTTCGGCTAACTTCAACATCCCCACCAGGTCCTTTTCCAGGGTAGAAGCAGTTGTAATGCACGTCTTCTACCTCTGAGGTAATATTTGGTAAGTAATAATTTCGACTTCCTTGAATAAAAGGACAGTGCAAAATATTTGTGAGAGTAGTAGAATCAAGATCGTTAAAAGTTGCACTAGGAACTCGACATAAAGGAATTTCTTTAGGAGGGTGTTGATCGATTGAAATTGAATATAAAGAATCCGCACGCATGCGTTTGCTAAAAAGAATAGATAATCTATCTTGAGCATTTACATTAGTGGCATCAAGGCCAGGAGATACTGTTTTTACAAAAGGTGCAGTTAAATCAATTTCATCTTTTAGGTTAAAGCTCCAAAAATAATTATCAGGTTTTTTCTGATCAACAAAAACAGCTCCCGCATTACCAGCGCTATCAACTTTTTTATTATCATTACCATCTAAAGCATTACCAGCTACATCCATTGCTCCCGAAAAAGGAATTGCCTCAAAGGAATTTGAACTAAATGTTTTCGCAGCTTTAACTAACAATTCATAAGTATCCTGAGTACAGGAACTTCCCGCTTTGTCACAAACTGGTAAACAGTATATTTTGCTTCCACAAGCATTTTTTCCACATTCTTTAGTGGAAGTAAACTCAAGTGTTCGATAACCGTTAGTCAGGCTAAAGTTTCCCAGAGGAATATTGCTCTGGCTGGATTTCAAGTAAATATTATTTCCTTCTAAGGCATAAACATTGTTACCTTGTGTAAATTTACCCTGGATACCAGTTGGATCCATCGCTTCACTAAAATCAATTTGAATTACAGAATTTTTTGCCTCAATGGATTTATTACCCGGAAAAACACTCCCGACATTTGGTGGAACCGTATCAAGTGCAGTACCGCAACCAAACTGCCATTCGTAATAATCATTACCCAAAATTTTAGCCTCAAAAGCAGGAGGGTTATTATTCACTGGATCATCAAGTAGAATAGACTTTCCTAAACGTACTTTATATGAAATTTTTTCTGAATTCGAACCCAAATAATCGTATGGTCGAATAACGATAGTATAAACTTTTCCATTTTCAGTACTTGCCAAAACACTTGCTCCGCTAATTTTTTCTTTAGTGTCTGCACGTTCAATACTAATATGATCACTATCTAAAACCAATGAATCGCAATCGGTTTGCCAATTCATTTTGTCTCCAATGTTTACACAATCACCAAAAATCTCATTACCATTCTGGTCTTTTGTTTGATTGGTGTTTTGAACAAAACTTGCTAATCTAATTGGTTTGCGGAAAGTGATAATAATTCTCGTATTTCTTGGTACTTCTTGCTGATCGCGTGTTGGATAGTGATCCTTGATGATGCCGCCCAACGCACCACTACCTTGAAAATTTTGTGTCTGAACTGTTCCACCACCTGATCCCCCACCCTGTTCACCATTCGAATCACCTATACCCAAAATTCTCATCACAAATATAGTAATAGCGTAAGAGCTTAAGATAATCGCTAGTCCAATGGCTGCATTCTTTAAAACTTGTTGAGCTTTGCTAATCTGCTCACTATTTCCACCAGCCGACATCCAAAGGTAACCACCGTACATGAGGAGCACTACCATGATGATACCAATCAGACCAAGAGCTACTCTGATAATGCGGGCGATGATTACTCGAATATCTTCTTTGGGTAAGCCTAATGGTTTTTCAATGACATCCAGTCCGGCAGTAATTGGCACGGCAGCACTCTCAATAGAAGTTGTTTGGGCTAAAACAGGTTGAAAAGATGTAAAAACGCAAAAAACCGTCGCAAAAATCAGTCCATATCTGATGACGGTTTTTTTAACTACTTTTTGTTGATTTTGAATCCATTGATTAAGCATGGGAATACAATGGAAAAATATAATCTAACAAAACTACTTTTTAGATGTTCTCGAAACATCTTCAGGCGCTCGGCCAATTTTTTTAAGATAATCTATCTTAGCTTTAACTTGCAGTTTGTGTATGGCACTATTTTTTCTTCGATTTCTACTTTTTTGTGGTTCGTAGAACTGTATTTTTTTAACCTGCAATAACTTTCCGGACTGCTGCCATCGTTTTTTTACACGACGCATGAAAGCTTCAAAAGATTCGTTTTTTCTGCGTTTTTCAACCACACGATTCACCTCCGTTTCTAAGATTTAAATAATAAATTCTTTTCATTTCGATTATAATTATACCTATTTAAAATACTTTGGTCAAATACTCTTAAAGCCATTAAATTAGGCCTAATTTCTTCTTCAAAATCGGCTCTATTTTTTTCTGATCGACAATTTCCTGTACACCGGACTCCATATCACGAATGATTATGGTTTTATCCTGTACTTCTTTTTGACCCAAAATCAAGACATAATTCGTTCCAAGACTATCTGCTAATTCCAACTGTCCTTTAAGCGAGGTTTTGAAGAAGTTAAAAGCAACACGTAAATTACTAGTTCTGAGCTCATTGATAATTTTAAGTGCATGTCTTTTGGCATCGCCACCTAGCTGGGCAAAAAACACATCATTTTTTGGCTCTTCAACTATGGTCGTTTTCATTTTTTCTTCATATTCTTTGAGAGCCAAAACAATACGCTCTACCCCCAAGCCAATACCAGCAGCTGGAGTTGGTTTACCACCAATTTCTTCTACCAATAAATCATACCTACCTCCCCCACCCAACGAATAAGTAGTGCGGTCTTCGCCAATTACTCCAACAAACTCAAAGATAGTGTGGCAATAGTAATCTAGGCCACGAACTAATGTTGGAGCCAAAACATAAGGAATGCTAAGCTCGTCCAAAAACTCTAGAACACTCATGAAATATTTCTTGGATTCATCTTGCAGCCAATCGATAATTTGCGGAGCTTCTTCTTTTATAGGCTGACACTGTTCTTCTTTACAATCTAGTAAACGCAAAGGGTTTTTGGTTAACCTCGCACGACAATCTTCACATAAATAACTTCTTTTACTTCTGTAGTAATTTGTAAGCTCCATTTTATAGCGAGCACGCTCTTCGGTTGTACCTAAACTATTGATTTTCACCTCAACAGGTAAGCCGATGTCTTTACAAAGATTGAAACCAACCAGAATAAGCTCCGCGTCTATTGCGGCATCTTTTACACCAAATGTTTCATAACCAATTTGATAATGCTGGCGAAATCTACCTGCTTGAGGACGATCGTGTCTAAACATGGATTCGTAGTACCAAACCTTAACCGGCTGAGCGATGTTCCACATACCATTACTAAGGTAAGATCGAACGACACCAGCAGTACCTTCTGGGCGTAGCGCCACTTTTGCTCCATCACGATCTTCAAACAAATACATTTCTTTTTCAACAATGTCAGTCCCTTTTCCAACTGATCGGATATATAGCTGCGCCTCTTCTAAAACAGGAGTTTCAATTCGTCCAAAACGAAAATAATCAGCCAATCCTTGCGCGCTATTATAAACTTTCTTCCAATATTTTTCTTCCTTTGGCAAAATGTCATGCATGCCACGAAGTAAATTCGGCCCTTTCTTAATACGCTCAACTACCTGCTCTTCTAAAGCCGCTTCGAGTTTTTCTTTTTTTTCTAACTGCTCGGTCTTTTTATTCATATAGACTTTTTTTTCAACCCCTTTGCCAACCCCTTTGTTTTTAATGTTTTTTGGCATAAATTAAAGTACCTTATTTCTATTTTAAATTTTCTAACTCTTTAAACTCCGGTGTTTTAAAAGTTTGCATCCGGTTGAAAGGCCAACCGCGGAAAATTACCCTCCCCACAATAGCATCTTTTTTAACTGGTCCGAAACGACGTGAGTCATAGCTATTTGGCCGATTGTCTCCCAAGACAAAATATTCATCAGATTTTAATGTGGTATTCTTCTCCCCCATTGTTGGCCACTCAGGAGGCAAGTATGATTCGTCAATTGTCACCCCCTCCGGGTGTTCATCATTATAAACAATCACTTTTCCTTCCGTAATCTTAACCCTCTCCCCTGGCAACCCGATGATTCTTTTCAAAAAGTATTGTTTTGGATCTTCGGGGTATTTAAACACGACGACCTCCCCCCTCACTGGTGGGTGAAATCGATAAGTTAACTCATCGATAATCAAATACTCCTGTGTAAGAAAATTTGGTTCCATTGAGGCACCCTTTACATAAAAGGGTTTGAATAAGTAGTATCTAACCAAAAAGATAGTGATTCCAGCGAGTACCAAAATTTTTAACGCCTCTATAATAAAAATTCCCGCCGTTCCAGAGATTATGTGCGAGAATCTACCTTTCTTAGGGAGTTGTCCCATATTTTCTTGCTCTGACATATAATTTTACAATTATTTTCTAAGCAATTCTAGTTTAATTTTCTTCAATTGCATATAACCATTGTAGCTCTTCTGCATTTAATTTTCAATAACGTTGGTAAAATACATGTGGGCGGCGGGGGAATCGAACCTCCGACCTCGTCATTATCAGTGACGCGCTCTAACCATCTGAGCTAGCCGCCCGTGTATGTTGATAAATTTTAAAACTTCTTAACCAAAACTCCTCGTCATTACCCGCCTAGGCGGGCGCGGCTCTAACCATCTGAGCTAGCCGCCCATTCTTTCAAAGTCTATCAAGTCCCTAAAGTCTAATGTCCTTCAAGAGTAAACTTTACACTTTATGACTTGATAGACTTGATGGACTTTATAGACTATATATCTGTGGACCCAAGTGGACTCGAACCACTGGCCTTCATCCCGATGCAGTGGTGGGTCCGAGAGGACTCGAACCTCCGACCTCAGCAATGTCAATGCTGCGCTCTAACCAGCTGAGCTACGAACCCTTTTTCTATCGGGATCAATGTGACGCTCTAACCAGCTGAGCTATGAATCCTTTTAGATAAGTTTTTGTTGTCAAACACTCTTTAAAAGAGTTGGTTTAAACTTGATCCAGGCTCAGGAAAACTTAGTTTATCGACCGGGATTATACACTGTTTTCAAAGTAAAAACAAGTATAGCAAATCTTTATAAAAATGCAAGAAATGAAAACCCATGCCGTCTTTTGGCATGGGGATTATCTTCTATCTAAGCAGTGCTCGGATGCGGCGTTGAACGCAACGCCATTCCACTACCGGAAATTTTACTTCCATTGTTAAAAAAATTATCAAACAGCTGCTTAATTTCTGAAGCAAGCGATATAAGTGTGGCACCAGAATACAAAGCAAGACCAACCAACTCTGTTCTATCATACCATTGCAAATCACTTGAACTGACACCAAAAAAAAGCCAAGAACACAAATTCATGAGCGGTAGACTAATGACGGTTCCAATTACACCAGCTAACTTCTGCATAATGGCTCCTACCAGCCCGGTAGAACCCTGCTCTTTATACATGAGCATAAGAATACTCATTGGCGCATACAGCGCAAACGGCAGTGCCGCCACTCCAGTCCATTTCATTATTTTCACGCTTGGATGAAGAAGTCCTTCTCTCATTTGACTAAAGGGCTCCACCAATAGACTGGGCAAGACCGAAAAATTTCCCAGCCAAACAAAGCAACAAAAAACAAATACAGCGAAAAACGCAAAAATTTGATCCCCCGCTGCGTATCCTAATGCATCTCCTGGCGTCTTCCGAAACAAAGGCGTTCTCGTAAACGAAGCTAGCGCATACAGTGCTACTAAACAATAGATGAAAGACGGCACGGACGCCACCCGATTTGCAATTCCATGCAAATTAGCGGCAATTGCCGCCAAAGCAACTACGCCCCCCAGCAATTGATGCTTCTTTTGCCAAAGCTGTCGACGCTCTTCTTTTAAGAGAAACAAGATAGCCAAAAGCGATGCCGGAATAGCAGTCGCCTTGGTGAGCGCTGAAGCTTCAGTGATCTTGATTGCATTAAGCGCCAGTGTAGTTACTCCAGTAACAATGATCGTTCCCGTTGCACAGCCACTCAAGAGAAAAATTGGCCACTGCTCCTTAAATCTTTTCCAGCTAAAACAACCAAAACAGGCATAGAATATAACATTGAACCCGGCAGCAAATAACGCCAACCACGGGGCAACATGCAAACCGTTCAAATTACCACCATATTTCTTAGTGGCTAATTTTGTCGCCATCAAATAGAGAGTATACAAAACTGCTCCACCAGAAATCAACCCATATGATCTTTTTGACAAGCGCTCAAGTATTGATTTTAGCATGTCAGGCTCCTTTCTTGGTTGTAAAAGATCGTGTCTTTACGAACCAATACCGAATTACAGATATAAAACAGTATTGGCTCGTAAAAAATAAAAAAAACACCCCTTAGGTGTTTTCTTTAGCACACATTATACGTGCAAAAAATTGTTTTAACATTGACTTCACAAACGTGACAAGAACAAGTCTATTTTTCCCAAACTAAAAGTTCGAGATCGACAGAGTATCACAGTGTTTCCACTGAGTATCTCCAGAAAGGAGGTGATCCATCCACACCTTCCGGTACGGATGCCTTGTTACGACTTCACCCTGATCATCGATCCTGCCTTTACCCCACACACTACGCACTTTGTGTTAATTAACAATAATTAACATTTACAAAGTAAATGCGCATTGTGCGGGGCTTCAAGCATTACCGACTTTCGTGGTGTGACGGGCGGTGAGTACAAGACCCGAGAACGTATTCACCGTGGCGTGGCTGATCCACGGTTACTAGCGATTCCGACTTCATGCAGGCG
>DALYEE010000048.1:3273-7128 GCA_031972655.1 Candidatus Magasanikiibacteriota bacterium | reverse complement strand
GGAAAAGGCCAAGACGGCCAACCTGGCGACCCAACTACTCATCGCCGAGGCAGCCAGGGCCGAGGCCGAGGCTAAGCGCGACGAGGCCAACGCTCTCGCCGACATGGCCAAGGCAAACCTCGCCCTTGCCAAGCTGCAGGGCGAGAAAGCCCTGACAGGTGCTGTCGTCGATGAGACAGCCTTCAACGCGGCAGCCGAAGCCCTGAGCCAGGCCGAGGCCGAGTTCAAAACGGCGCAGACCAAGGTCAAAGAGGCGGCAGGGGCGGTGAAGGAGAAGTCCTCCGCCCTCGACAAGCTCCGCAAGGAGCAAGGTATCGCCGCCGCCCCAGCCAAGTAAGAAAGACCTTCTAGCCTGGCCAGCTAGGAGGTCACGACGCACATTCAACATCAAGCCCCCGCAGAAACTAAACGCCTTTTCGCGTCAACTTCTCCGGGGGCTGTTTCATAGAATTTCTAAAAAAATTTGTCAAAATTTGGAAATTGTGTAAAACTTAAAATTTAATAGTCGTTCTTTAATACCCAAATACGATCTTTATGTTTGAAAAGAGAGTCAAACACAAAGATCGTATTTAACAAGGAGCACGAATGTCTGATGACATAACCACACGAATTCCCAAACTTGCAACATTAAGTCAGTGTATAATAACTCCTTTAGCCCGCCCAACTACACCGAAGCCAGCCGCTATCGTGGTGTATTCAACGAGTGAGGAACTAAACGAGCTACCACTAAGCCCTCTAGATCAAGCAATATCTGATTGCGAGGGAATGGTTACATTTTATGAAAATGCTCGTCGAGGAGCTTTGACCCAAGAGGAAGCAAGATTTAAAATCGAAACTATGCTTGCTTCCAATACATTAAGTATAAATGAAAGAATACAATGTGAAGTGGACCTTGCATTTATTGGAGATAGAAATTTCTTACTACTAGCACTTGATTGCACTCTACATCTTGAAAGAGAACGCGATAAAATGAGATTTCTTTTAGAAGAAAGGCGTAAGCTGGAAGCGTCGCACGCTCCACACCGGCATGAACCAATAGAAGATATACGTGCCGCAGCTGAAAGAGCATCGATTCAATTTCCAGATAGAAACAGAATGCCTAGGCCAAGAAATGCCCGTAGACCAAAAGAGGTCAGACAACCACGGGCACTCATTCGATTTGCACAATGAACCAATTTTCACCGAGAGGGCGGCGGTAGCAATCCAAGATCGCTCCGCCTCCTCACCCAAATTTTTTAGAAATAAAACATACCCACAACGGTAGGTTTTTTTGTTTATATTGTGCGCGGAGTTAGGAACTAGGAAGCTAGGAATTAGCTGGCAGCTTGTGACTGGTAGCACAGAAGCTTCGGCGGCCATTGTTATTCGAGGCAAAGTGAAATATAATTAGGGCATGCGACAAATCTTTTACCGTTAAAATAACACTCAATCCAAATTAATTTCCGACCAATAAACTACGCTCCTAAGCTCCAATATTCAATTTCCCTGCCTATCGGCAGGCAGGCAAACAAATCTCAACCTCTAATTTCCAATGACCTATTTTGGAAATTGAGCATTGATATTTGAAAATTTCAAATTATGTTTAAACTACAAAATTATCTATTTGCATTTATACTTCTTATCGCCCCGCTCACCACTCCCGCGGCAGGGTGGGCTGCCGAAACAAAACCCCTCAACGCTGGTTTTGTAAACACGCTTTGGTATTCATCAAATGATTTTTTCGTTGGAGAAAAAGTACGCATTTATTCGGCTATTCAAAACCAGTCCCCATTTGATCTGGTGGGTGAAGTGAAACTTTTTGACAACGATAAAGAAATACAAAAAAATTCTCTGGCCATTGCCGAGGGCACGCTCGTGCACAACTGGTTTGATCTCACCATCACCACCGGCACGCACAAAATTTATGAGGTATTTACCAATACCAAAATTTCCAAAGTTGAAAGCGGAACGGAGGCGGTAACGGTGCGTTCACAAACCTCAACAATAGAACAAAAGAATTCTTCACCAAAAACAACGCCACCGCCGACTGAAAACAATAACTCTACTCCCACCACAACCAAAAGCAACACCGAGATCATCACCGCCTCATCCGATGCACAAGCAATCGCCAGAAATAATAGCGTGTCCAGCACTCCACCGACCTCAACTACAAAAACTATTTTGAAAAAAACAACCGCCGAAACAAAAAATTTCATTAGCGGTCTTACGGGTGGGCTAGTAGAAACTTTGCAGAAACAAAAAAATCTTCTGGATGAAGATATCAAAAACAAAAACAATCACGAACCGGTGCCGCTTTTAGCCGATGCGGCAGAAAAAATGGAGCAGAAAGCAACTTTTTTAAAAATCCCCCGCGACAAAATCCCTTCTTTCGCCACCATCCAAAGCTGGTCGCTTTCTGCTGGCATTTACATCCTCCAAACCTGGTGGATCATGGTTTTGATTTTCTTACTCATTCTTCGGGGTTTGTGGAAACTGTGGGGATTTATTAGAAAAAGAGAATGCTAGCGTTTATTTTTTTTAGCCTTTTTCAAACCATCTTCTTCTACATATTTTTTTATTTTCTCTTGTGCCGAACTAATCATGCTTTTAACTGTTCCCGCTGGCAAATTCAGACTTTTAGCAATCTCAGAATGGCTTTTTCCTTCCCGATGCAAGTCAAATACTTTTCTTTGATCCTCTGGGAATGTTTCCACCACTTTGTTTATTAGTTCGCCAAACCTACGTTTATCTAATTCATCAATCACGCTCAACTCTCCATCTTCCTCATCTGTCGTTTCATCTACATTCCCTGGTAAATCTATTACCCTTTTACGTCGTACTTCGGTTTTTCTCAAAAAATCAATTGTTGTATGCTCCGCAATTTTAAAAATCCAACCCTCTAGCGTAGAGCGTCCTTCATAACTTGATTTATTCATTAAAACTTTTTCCAAAATAACTTGGTTCAAGTCGTCTAATTCTGCTTTGCCTAACCCAGTACGCAACATCAACACATATCCTTTTATTTTTTCTAAAAACTTAGGGTCTAATAATTTTTTTAATTCTTCAGTGCGATCGATTTTTTTTCCTTGATCTTCGATGTCATGATTAACATGAAACTGAGAATGGGCTTCACCGCGAGAACCTGTTTCTAACATAGTGAATAACTTTAAATTTTAACGTATTGAAACATACCCACCATCTACTCCATTTTTTGAAAAAATAATCTGCCAAAGTTGGTTTTTTCGCGCGCGAAATGTTCCAGACTCAGACTTAAACTATACTAAATTGCTTTTTGCATGTAAATGGGTTTGAAGTGTAGGAGTTAGGTTGTTAGGAGATAGGAGTTAGGACAAAGTGGACAATGTTTGTCCTCCCCTTTAGAAGGGGAGGTGCGGAGGGGTCAAATGTCTCCCTATTTCCTAACTCCTAAATCCTAATTTCCTAGAACAAAAAAATAGCTCGTCAAAAAGCTACCTTCATATCCTCCGATAAATTGTAAATCCCTCCCAAGAGCTCCTCAATGTCGCTAAATAATTGGTGGCATAATTGGGGCAGCGTGGTTGGTAAACCGGGCACACGCTATTCCGGTCCTCTCCTAGATTTATACTGCGGGGGTCGAGGAAGCCCGCAGGGTCTTACCGGCTCGGAGCCGGTGGGGTGGGGTGGCTCCCCACCTGCTGGACGGTCACCGAAAGATGACCAGCCCTCTGCCCACACGCGCACCGACCCGGGCGCACGATCATGTGGGGCGTCTCCTTC
Organism: Candidatus Magasanikiibacteriota bacterium; assembly: GCA_031972655.1. Taxonomy (GTDB): domain Bacteria; phylum Patescibacteriota; class Patescibacteriia; order Magasanikbacterales; family GWA2-37-8; genus DALYEE01. The sequence continues at coordinate 3,390 of DALYEE010000048.1, read as the reverse complement.
AAGACTCGAATACGATTGGTCTTCATGGCACCCTCCCCTTAGTTAAAAAGCTAGCCAGCCCTCACCGTGAAAGCAAAGCCGCTCTACCAAGGTGACAAAATTGTAACCCCCTTATCA
>DALYEE010000048.1:0-3263 GCA_031972655.1 Candidatus Magasanikiibacteriota bacterium | reverse complement strand
AATATTTTTCAATGAATAATCGGCTATTTTGGTTAATTTTGAGCATTTTTGGCTAAAATATAACAAAAACTGGAGACATTGCTTTACCCCAACTATGTGAGAAAAAACAATGCGAATCTCCAGTTTTAAGCCATAATAATTATTTGGCTTCTTTTGTTTTTTTGCCTTTTTTCCACAAAATATTCAGACGCCAAATGGTCAGCAAAACTAAAATTAGTTCAGTCACGACATAGTCTATCCCCTGGCCGAGTAGACACATACCCGACAACACCATGAACAAAAATCCGAAGAACATCCACAATAAGGAACACCCCAAATTAATAATTTTTTTGGAATGTGCGTTGTAGTTTTTAAAAAGGCGAGACGCAAGAAACAAAAAAAATCCGCAAGAAATTGAAGTATATAAACATCCACAATAAAGCAAAAGTTTAATATACATACTTTTTCTCCTTTCAAGATGCGATGAAGCATCCCTGGTCGGAGTAGTGGGATTCGAACCCACTCATTCCTCCCCGATGAACATCGGGGCGCGCTACCACCTGCGCTACACTCCGCTACAAAACAAAAAACACCCCTCTGACCTTATCACAAAGTTATATAAAAAATCAAAAAGACTGAGACCCCCCAGTCCAAAAGATAAAATTGTAATATTTACGGCACGGCGATGAAATTGCCGGCGTATGAATTAGCAGAACACCCCACGTTATTGCACGCCGCAACGCGCCACGCACACGTTGCCGTTGGGCGGACGCTTATACTAGCACTTGTCCCAGAAATCTCCCAAGGTCCGTATTGTGTCCAGATTCCACCATTCAAAATGAAAAAATACAGCTGATATTTCGTCGCACCCGGAACACTCGTCCAGTTGAGTGTAACTGGACGAAGCGATGTACTCACCTGCTTGGTCGCCGGATACGGCGGATTTGATACGGGTGAGAGTGGGCTAGGCGCTGGTGGAATGGTTGGAACTGGCGCACTTGCCACTGTATAGTTCGGCGTTACAGCCATGGGTTTTGGCATATAACTACCGTTCTTCAAACGTACGTAATAAAGAGTCTTCCAAGTGTTTCCGGGCTGAGTTGGAACAAAGCCGGACCAAAAATAGGATTGGCTCCAACCACCATCAGACTCGATGGTCGAAGAACACCATTCCCCAGTTTCAAAAATCTTGGAATTTCCAAGGTCATATTCCATCTTCACGCAAAAATCTTTCTGCAAATTCGTCAGACGGAGGTTTGTCCAAACAGTTTGACCTGATGCAAAGCTCGTACTGCGATTGCATGAAAACGTCCAACCATTTGCAGGATTGCCACCATTTTGCTCATTGCTGCAAGTATGGAGGTTGGCACCATTGGCGTAGTCAAATGTGAAGCCGTTGGTGGAAGGTAAGTATTTTCCGTATTGGTAATCTGTGAGAAAATCTTTCCCGTCGAGTTTGAGACCACTTAGACCAGGGCTAGAGGTAGCACTACTATTGTTGTAAAAGACTTCAAAGTGAAGATGAGTGCCAGTAGATTTACCTGTGGATCCCATTTTTCCTAGATATTGACCACGAACCACCTGCTGACCTGGACTAACAACAATGGTATCGTTTGTAAAATGGAGGTACTGTGTCTTATATCCATTTCCATGATCGATGTTTACCATACAAACTAAACCTTCATTACTACAACCAGTTTTCCTAAAACTGGTTGTTACAATACCATCTGCGGCCGCATAAATATCAACTTGACCATCGTCAAAAGATTTCGCTCCTCCCAAATTATCTTGGACATGACGTCCAAAATCAATAGCCATACGATTTACGTGAAAATGGTCAATGCATTTAGGGTCAGGATAACAATCTCCAGACTTTCCAAATTCTGCTTCAGCATTGACTTTCCAATTATACCCAGCGGGAAGTGGACTTTTCAAAGTTGGACCATTGTAAAGAGCTTGAATCAAGTTAGAAATCCAAATATCCCCCTCTTTCATTTCACCACAACCAATCAATGTTGCAATCAGTAAGGGCAACAAGAAATTGCTTCGTTGTAACATGATTTCCTCCTTGGTTAAAAAGCATCTCTGTGCTACTTAACAAGCAATGGCCAATTTAGCCCCTCCTTGCTAAATAGTTTTTAAATAAACTTTTTAATCAAATTTAATACTTTTAACAACTTGATCGATTTGTAACAAATCTACATTTTCAAAAACTATTGATGCTACCTTAAATTTTTTATTTTTATTTAGTTTCAAAATAATTCCTCCCGCATCTTCTTTTCCAATACTGCTGGCTTCAATATGCCTTTTTTCTGTCCCCATTCCATTATCAAAAACTTTCATAAAAGATCCTCCTTCTCGTGTTTCTTCTTTCCAGTTGATTACAACAACTAAACTTCCTGCTTGGAAGTATTTCTTTATCGGTCGAACTGCAAAAGTTGATGAGGTGGGAAAATTACCAAAAGCTACCACGTTGTAATTTTTTTTATTTGGATAGAAATCATATATCATTGTCGGCATCCACCCCAAATCTGTTGGAAAAAAATCTTTTGATATTGCTCCTATATAAATAAAATTTTTCTGGTTTCTATCAAATATTTCCGTATCATACTTATAAATCTTTTTATTCTTACTATAAAAACACCAGAGATCTTTTGGTGATTTGCATTCCCAATAGGCATTTTCCGCATACCACATATCTTTCTCAAACGGCAACTGCACCGAAAAACCCAACTCCTTAAATTCAAACCTCGGCCACGTAGAAGCATCGTTTTTATCAATTGTTGAGGTTGATATATTCTCTTGGGTCGTTGTAGTAATGGTTGTAGTCACAGCTTGGTCGGTGTGAGTTGATAAAGAAGAATAATCTTTCTTTATTTGTCCACAACCAGAAACTACGAGCAAACAAACAATGACGCCGATTAAAAAAGTTTTTTTCATAAATATATAGTTCAGTCGGTCTGGGCAACCGCAAACAACATTCCGGGTTAAATGGTTGTGACTATATTTTTTTTAAAAAAATTTCTCTCATTCAACACAAAATTAGGTAAACAAAAACCACCTACTCTCGTTTTTGCTCCACAAAGTGAAGAGAAAACGAGTTGTAGTAGGCGGTCTTTTGTCGCACCCCCTGCTGCAACTCCGCGCCCCAAAAGCGGGCTAGACGAGAATGGGCTCTAAGCCCTACTTCCCGCCGTCGGTCGGCGACTCCTCATCAAGAAGCGCCGAAACAGCCGTGCTAAAATTGCCGAGTGTCTCGCCACTTGCCGATTCGAGCAGCTGTT
>DALYEE010000047.1:6489-7550 GCA_031972655.1 Candidatus Magasanikiibacteriota bacterium | reverse complement strand
AAAATATGCTCGCCATTGGCCCAGTGACTTGATCACCATATCACTCACCCACACTCCACCAAGCGATGCTAGAAAAAAGATAAGCAAGCAAATAAAAAAGAATTTGTTTTTTTTAACAACAGTAACTATATTTTTCCAATCCTCGCGGGCATAGCGAACAAGCCAAACCAGAAAAATAATTCCAAACGTGAGTTCTAAAATAGTTGATGGAAGGTTGTGAACTGAAAAACGAAGTAAATAGGTTGGCAACAAAATAACCAACACTCCAAGAGCTTGGCGAAAATATTTCCAAGCAAAACCAAAAAAAACTACCCCATACAGCGTCGCAATCCACAAACTTAACATCATAAAAAATAGATTACCAAGAAAACTGACCGTGCCGTAGCATATAATCAAACCGAATTATCGCATAAGCAATATATTCATTTTCTATTGTGCCATCTAGTGCCATTTTTACCGCTTTTTTCATACTAGTCGGTACCACATCGATTTTAAACTCTTCATCGCCCTTCAAGGGTGCGTAAACCAAATCTTTGGCTACATATATATAAATGTTCCAAAGCATGGTGTTGGAAGGTGATTTTTGGTGAAGCAACCGAATTGTTTTGGCAGAATACCCGGCTTCCTCACGCAGCTCACGAATCGCCGCTTTTTTAGGGCTTTCGCCTTTTACATCCATTTTTCCCGCGGGCAGAAACCACACTTTATTTTTTTGTCGGTAGCGTTGCTCACGAATTAATAAAAGTTCGTTTTTATCATTAAACGCCAAAACCGTCACACTCGACGGTCTTTCACAATACTCAAAAGTCTTTTTTAAGCCATTTGGCAAAACGCACTCTTGTTGTTTGATATTAAAAATAATTCCCTCATACACCGTCTTCAACTGCCCTTTCTTAATCTGCTTCATATTTTAGGTTTTTTGCGAATAGAAATTTTACAACTAAACTCTTGCTGAAAAATATAAACCAAGAAACTGGTACCAATAAATGAAAAAATAGAAACAATGACGAATAAAAAGCGGAATGAATATTGGTCAGCGATAAACGCTCCGAGAGTGGCGG
>DALYEE010000047.1:3644-6451 GCA_031972655.1 Candidatus Magasanikiibacteriota bacterium | reverse complement strand
AAATTCCCCACTCATACCCTGCTTTGTTGCCATCAAGATACCGACTAAAAATAACCCGCCAACTAGGATAACTTAATGCACCACCAATTCCATAAATAACTTGGGCAATATAAACATGACTCATATTGGTGGAAATCACAAAACAGAGCGGCACCAAACTGATGAGAATAGAACCTAAAAATAATGCATGCAATTCGCGACAATTTCCTACTTCGCAATCTGCCCATTTACCCACCACTATTTGAAACAAAGCACGAATAAAAAGCTGAATGGTTACCGCAACGCCAACTGACGAAATAGTTGCTCCACTGATTTCTTTGAGCAAAAAAATCGCAAAAATCGGATTGATGAGACCAAAACTGCTTAGAATAAAAAGATCCGACAAAGTCAGGATGCGTAAAACTTTATTCATACTTTTTAAATTTTACTCTTTTTATTAACTTGCTTTGATTTACCCTTGCATTTTAACAAAAAAATAATCGTCTGTCTAAAACACAAACATTTCTGCACTCTTCATTTTCTGCGCTTAAATACTTTGGCAAGACTTATCCCTAAAACCAACCACAGAGCCGCTAAAGCATACCCCGCAATCACGTCGCTTAAAAAATGCACACCCAGATAAAGCCTGCTAAAGCCTATTACTAAAACAAATAATGAAGTAAAAAAAACAAGATTTATTTTTCGTTTCCAATTCGTAGTCATGGAGATCAGAATATATGCAATAAAACCATAGACGAGCAGAGCACCAAAACTGTGGAGGCTAGGAAAGGAATAAAGTCTTTCCTGGTATATTGGTGCAAGGGTTGGCCTGGGTCGTGCGGTAATTAACTTCAAAACTAAACCCATCGCTGTTCCGCCCAATACACAAAAAATAAATGGCGCAATATATTGGCGTCTCTTCTTAAACCACAAAAATAAGGTGCTTAATACGACCACCGGCGTAAGCACCCACACACTGCCAAAATAGGTTATGAACCAAAGTATGTTAACTATATTTTTATCCCGCGCTCCAAGTAGTGCTTCTGAAACAGAAAAATCAATGTTGTTTATCGTGGACGAATTCGAAAGATCCTTCATGATCCCTCCCCAAAAAAATATTATGATTATTACCAAAAAAAATCCAAGCGTGAGTGGTAAACCGGAAATTTCTTTGACTGTTACGCGGTGTTTTAAAAAATTTATTCCTTTCGGATGGTGGCGGACAAAACCTACCTGTGTAAAGCTATCCCGCATGTATTTAAATAATGCTTTTAAAAAGTCCGCTAACTGCACAAAAAAATCTTGTCCCATTTTGGCAAGGTTTTTCTTAAAATATAATAGTGCCGTTAAAATTACCGCTCCTGTCAACAGAAGTACTCCCACGCGGCCAATACTTTTTTCTACATGCCCAGAAGCATTGCCCAAAAAATATCCTATGCCAACATAGAGGGGCGCACTGATTACTGCACTAATTACATTATAAAGAAAAAATTTCTTGCTCGGCATCTTGAACACCCCCGCAACGAAAGGGACTACGGGTCTGATGGGTCCAAAAAAACGCGCAAAAATTACACTACGGTTCCCGTGCTTCAAAAAAAATGCTTCGCCTTTTTTTAAATACTCGGTTTTGAAAATTCGATTGTTAGTACTAAACCATTTTGTGCCTTTTTTTCCCAAATAAAAACTAGCAGCATCGCCCAATATTCCCCCAACAGCAACGGCTACCACCAAACCACCAAGCTTAATTATTTTTTGTGAAGAAAGTACACCAGCAAAAACAATCAGACTTGTACCAGGAATTATTAGACCAACAAAAGCAAATGATTCCAAAAATGAAATCAGAAGCATTACCCAATAAACGAGCTGGCTAAAATTTTGGAGCTCAATTATAAACGACTCAAACAAACTGAGCATATTGATTAATTAGTACTTCTGTAGAGACGCAAAATTTTGCGTCTCTACTCTGGACGAATAGTTTTTTTAGTGAAATGCTGCATGAGTACGAAGAGTATTGCGCTAAAGCCGATGGTTACCGCAAAGGAAATTAACGGATTAACATCGCTATAGTTTAAAAATCCGTAACGGAACAAGTTGATGTTGTGGTGCAAAGGATTAAAGAGACTGATTACATTCCATGGTTTTGGTAATGTGGCAACTGGATAGAAAACTCCGGCCAAAAATATCATTGGTTGCAAAATAAAGGTGGTTACAAAGGTAAGTGCTTCAAAATTTTTCGCCCACATACCAAAGATTACACCAAACATACCAAACTGCAACCCAGTCAAAAAAGCACCAAGAATTAAAATCAACGGGTGCTCTACGCGAAGACCAGGAATAAACCATACGGTTAATAGTGTAGCAAACACGCCGGTAAACAAACCACGAGTGATAGCTGCAAGCGCATACGCAATGCCAATTGCCCAACTTTTGATGGGCACTAATTGCAAATCGATGATGTTGCCCAAATTTTTAGAAATAATCAGCGCAAAGCTCGGGTTAGAAAAACTGCTATTAACCATAATCATTCCGAGTAGCCCGGTATAAACAAATGATAAATAACTATTCCCCCCAATCGTTCTCTCGCCGATCACAACACCAAAAACAGCCAAATAAAGCAACATCGAAACCACTGGACTCAAGATTGTATCCATCCAAAGTTTTTGAAACCGTTTAACTTCACGCGCATAGAGTGCCCACATGTAAGTTGACATAGAAATTTTAAACTAAATTATCGTCGTTATTGTAACTATCACCTTGTTTCAACGATTTAAATAAAAACGCACGAGCTTCTCGGCTATCAAGTTTATAAAATAAATCCCCGCCGATCG
>DALYEE010000047.1:0-3634 GCA_031972655.1 Candidatus Magasanikiibacteriota bacterium | reverse complement strand
AACTGGAGGAGAGTAACGAAAACTGCCGCTAGCAAGCGGCTGAGCCATATCACTATTTATTGGGAAACATTTATTATTTTTAGAAACAGCCACGTGTGTAAAACCTGCTTTGCTCCAATCTGAAATAATTTCATCTATTTGATTTTCAATGTTTTGATCCATATAGAGATGTTGTGATTCTACTTGGTAAGTTCCAAGAATATCGATTCTAATGATGGTGCAGCACTACGAATTGACTTTAAGTTGCTACCATAGTAATCAATAATTTTTTTCATTTCTTCGCCCAAGTTTTTAACCGGGAATTCAAATTCATTATCCTGTTTATAAGCGCCAGCAATAAGCGGCTTGGATTCATCAAACAATTCAAAGTGAATGGAATCTTTTTTAAACTCTCGTTGAATATCAGATAATTTTCCCTGCTTCACAACTTTTCCATGATTAATAAGTGTAATCGAATCGCACAATCTTTCTGCTTCTTCTAAATAGTGGGTGGTAAACAAAATTGTCGTTCCCTCGGCATTAATTCTTTTTACTAATTCCCAAATTTTTTGGCGAAGGGCCACGTCTACCCCAGCCGTAGGTTCATCAAGAATAAGAAATTTTGGCTTGTGCATAATCGCTTTGGCCACCATCAAACGTCGTTTCATCCCGCCAGATAAATTTCTTGCTTTGTCATCTTTTTTATCTATCAAGCTAAGGTCTTCTAGCACTTCTTTGGTGCGTGCGGCTCGCTCACTGAGTGGCAAACCATACATCCCACTAAAATAGTGCAAAACCTCTTCCAAGGTAAAAGCTAGTTCCACCACAATCTCTTGCGGCACCACCCCAAGCATTTGTTTGGTTTTTTCCGTTTCTTTGGCCACGTTTTTATCAAACACCAAAACCTCACCTGCAGTAGGTGAAAGCACTCCACTGATGATGGAGATAAGGGTCGATTTTCCGGCACCGTTTGGCCCAAGTAATCCGTAGATTTTACCTGGTTCCACAGACAAAGAAACTTCATCTAAAGCCTTAAACTCTTTGCCATTGGGTTGTTTAAAAACTTTGCTTAATTTTCTCACCTCAAGAGCATTCATAAAAATATGTTCTTAATATCTAATTTTAGAATTCTATCACGCCAAACCCGTATTATCAAGCTTGCCACTAAACAAAAAATCTCGGCTTTATTCGAGATTTTTTGTGTTTTTAGCTCTATATTTTTACTACAAAGGTGTGGGCAATCTTATCGTGCCAGCCTTGTTTCTTTTTATCAAAACCAATGGTAATAAAACCAATAAATACCACTACCGCACTTACCACATATCCCACCAAACGTAAGAGCGCAGTTTGGACAGTTAATTTTTGTCCATTTTCTTGCGTAATTTTTAATTTACAGATCATTTTTCCAGGGGTAGCAGAAAAAGCGATCCAACAACCTACTACATAGGCAAGTGGAATTATCACACGCCAACCAGAATAGTCTATGCTAAAAGACATTCCGCCTTGGCCGGCTCGATACTGTGTCACTTGGCTGCCAAAGAGGATTTTTCCAATTACTCCTAAAATTATGGAATCAATGATATTGGCCAAAAATCTGATCCAAAAACCCGCGTATTTTTGTTCTCCGACTACGGGAGCGGCTGTAGTTGTTACCTCCATAAATTCTTGATTACGAGTTAATTATGTATTTAGTATAGTAAACAACTGATTAAAAGTAAACCAAAAATAAAAAGAGCGATAAGCTCTTTTTACAAAAGAAAATAATTTAGCAATCGCATCTGCTCCTCAATTTACTTACCACTACTCGTCAACAGAAACAGAAATTTCTCCGCTTTCTCCATTTATTTCTACCACTTTTCCCATTATTTCTGCAATTTTTTGCGCTGAAGAATTTACCACCACCGGTATTTTGTGCTCGCGCGCCACAATCGCCAAATGCGACAACAAACCACCGGTTTCAGAAACAATCCCTTTCACCTTCCCAAAATAGCGTGTCAATTCTGGTGACAAAATCTTGGTATACAAAATTTTATCAGTTAGATCATTCAATCTTTTGTCCAACTCTTCCATTGTTACCACTCGCCCTTTGGCCACACCCTCAGAAATACCTTTTGAATCAAGTTTTTCTTTCACCAACTCATGTGACATGTTGGGTGGCAAATCAAATGTGTTGTAGCGAGCATAAGCACGTGCTCTTTTTTTGCACAGCTCTTCGGAAACATTTTTATCCAAAATCTCATTGTATTCCACAAATAAAATATTGTTTGGGTCGATAAAACTAGCGCGCTTAGCATACGTGTAGAGCGCCTTGCGAAGCACGTGCACATTCTTCACTACCAACCAACGGCCATATTCGCGAAGTCTTCCATACACATAAGCCTCTTTTATAAACTTTGAAAAATAGTTCTTTTTAAACAACGACTGCTGTTCCCACCATACATCAAATTGTTCATTTTTTTTGATAGTCTTAAAAACTTCCTTGCGCACAAAGGGAGTTTGGTCTGATAAATCGAGCGAATTGCCGATAGCATTGTTGAACGGAAAAACAATTTCTTTTTGAAGAAGCTCTGGGAAAAGAAGCGGTGCTTGGCTCAACACTCGCACGACTGATATTTTTTCTTTTTTAAAAACACCTTCCAAACGATTCAAGGCAATACTAGACAATAGGTTGGTTTGAAAAACCAGTTCGTAATCGTTGAGTAAATTCTTAAGCAGCACTTGAACGCCTGTTTCTTTTACATTTTCTTCAATGCGAGCTTTTAGATCTACGAAAATCTGCTCATAATTTTTCAATGAAATTTTTTGTAAGTTAAATAAATTTTTAAAGGTTTTCAGCGCTTTTCGAAAATGCTTGAGATGTGGTTTCAAATCTTTTTCTGAAAAAAAACTATAGGCTGGTAAAAGTGTTTTTAACTCTTCCTCTCGATCGATAAATAACTCATTGCCCAAAATTTTTAAGAAGTTGTTTGGAAAATAGGCGACATTATTTTTTTGGTAAACATTTTGCACCGGACCTTTATCTCCATAAATAATTTTTAAAATATCTTGCATCAAGGTAGATGGTCGAGGAACCGCTTCGGTGATCTCGGTTTTTTTATAAAAAAATTTTTCCTTCTGAGGTAGAGTTTGATCTAAATACAAAATCTGTTTGTACTGGTTTGCCGACAAAGAAGTAATGGGTCGTGATTGCAAAAAATGATAGTTTCCATCTTTTACGCACCATTCAATGTCTTGAGGAAACTGAAAAATATTTTCCACACTCTTCCATTCTTCCACTATTTTTCTCAGGTTCGGCAAAAGTGTTTCTGGTGCTTTTTCGTGCCAAAACCATTCGCGGTGCTCAGGATTAACTTGTCCTCCCACCAACTCTTCGCCTTTCCCCACATGATATTCCAAAACCATTTGTCTTCCGCCTTCCGGGTCGCGGGTGAATGTCACACCAGAAAAATCAGCTTCGATGTATTCCTGAATAATGAGCGAAAACATATTCAAGTCCCCTTTTAAATATTCCCTGGCCTGAGTTAACACTTCCGACACAGCTTGAAAAAGTTCGGGTGCTTTCAAATTTACTCTGGTCTTAAACTGCCCCGCAAAAGATTCAGTGCTTCCGTCTTCAATCAGGGCACTGGAGCGAACCGCATACAAAGCAGTGTTT
>DALYEE010000046.1:0-7559 GCA_031972655.1 Candidatus Magasanikiibacteriota bacterium | reverse complement strand
ACTTTACACTGAAAAGAAAAATACGGAACCATTTCGAAAATTACGCCTCTTACTAGAAAACATTTCACGCACGAGTGGGTGTGAATTTACTTTAAAACAACCTTCTGAAACGGATCCATCTTTTCACCCTACTCGCTCGGCACTAGTGATGGTCAACAATATGGAAGTTGGAGTGCTCTATGAACTGCACCCAAGCGTGGCAGAAAAATCTGGTGTGGAAGAGCGTGTGGCAGTTTTGGAGTTAAATGTTTCCCTGCTTGCCGAAAAAGATTTGTTCAAATCCGTAGTTTTTGAAACGCTTACAGCTTACCCTGAAGTGGTGCGTGATGTGGCTTTTTGGATTGATGAAAAATATACTCACGCCGAAATTGTAGAAGTAATTCTACAAGCAGACGAGTTGGTAAAAAAGGTAGAATTATTTGATGTGTACCGCGATAAAGAAAGAAAAGCTGAGAAAAGTATGGCTTACCACATTACCTATCTTGATAAAACCAAAACTTTGCAAACTGCCGAGATCGATGCGGTGACGGAAAAAATTAAGAAACAACTAACTCTTCGCTTCAAAGTAAAGTTTCGTGACTCCTAAAAGTAGTCGTAAATATTCAGCTGTGCTATAATGAATAAGAAGTTGTGTAATCGATGTTTTCTAACTTCTAATCAAATCTTATGTTCCAATCTTCTCGAGACATTCTATTTTTAGTGATTTCGTTTTGTATTATTTCATTGACAGTCTTTTTGTGCTGGATGTTTTATTATCTGATGCGAATTTTTAAAGATACCAGCAAGATTATTGAAGAGTTCCGCATGCGTTTGCAAAGTCTGACCGACATGATCAAAAATATTTCTGATAAAGTAGAAAAACTTCATGGGGTGATTAGTTTGGTGTCTACGGGCCTCGGAAACTTTATGAGTCGCAAAGGTTCGAAGAAAGACAGTGATGGTGACGATGAAGAAGAAAGTCTGGGTGCCAAAACATCTCGGTTTGAGAAAGCGGCCAAAGATGTGGTTGATCGGGCAGTAGAGGTTACAGCGGAAAAAATGCGAAAGATTGGTAGAAGAATCCGTAAATAATTTGATAAAAAAATATCCCGACTGAGTCGGGATATTTTTTTAAATACCAAGGGATATCGAAATCGCCCAGAATTGCGCGGCTTTGATATGGCCCTTAGTATAAATTAAGAGCTTGAGTTTACTCGAAGTCAGTCGGTGCGGTTGTGGCAGAAAAATCGAGCTGCTCACCATCTTTCCAAAAGGCTACCCGACGATCACTATCGAGAAAAATAGAGATTAATAGCTGATCAGGGTTTGTAGTTACTAGCTCATGAAGAGCGGGGACGATCTGTGCTGCGATATTTCCGACAATAGGAATAACTGCGCCATGCCCATATTTTCTTGCATCTGGGCCAACTTCTTCTATAGTTTCGCCTCGAAAGGTAAATTTACTTTTTTCGAAGTCAAATCGAATCTCCAAAAAAGCACCATGCGGTCCTTCCATCTTCATAAATAAGATTTTCGGATTGTTTTGTGCAGATTGTGTCTTTTGCCTTATTCCATCTAAGAAGGTGGAAATAGCAACTCGCCAATCTTTGATGTCAAATTCCTCTCCAAAAACCGCAATTTTTCCTGCATTCATGTCTCACCCCTTTCTCTGCTTAGAGCAGAAAAGTAGGTAGTATGGTAGCAAAAAACGCGGATAAGTCAATTATAAAAGAAATTTTATCCCTATTGATTCACCGCCTTATTTCAGCTATTCTAAAGACTCATTAGGCTACTTAAATTATGTCCAAATTCGTCCATCTCCACAATCATAGTCACTATTCGCTGCTCGATGCTTTGCCCAAAGTTGACGAGCTGGTTAAGGCTGCCAAAAAGAAAGGTTTTACCGCCTTGGCCATTACCGACCACGGTAACATGTATGCAGCAATCGAATTTTATGAGCAGTGCCAAAAAGAGGGCATTAAACCCATTATTGGGTTTGAAGGCTATGTCGCTCCGGAGAGCCGCTTGGATAAGCATGTGCATGATGAGCGGCCGCATCATTTGGTTTTGCTCGCCCAAAATTATGCTGGCTACAAAAATTTGATGAAATTAGCTTCGTTCGGATTCACAGAAGGTTTTCATATCCATCCCCGTATTGATAAAGAATTGCTCCAAAAATATAGCGAAGGAGTTATCGCGTTATCGGGTTGTATTGAAGGAGAAATTCCACGTATTTTATTCCGCGAGAAAAATTTTGAAAAAGCCAAAAAGGTTGCGCTTGAGTTCGATCAAATTTTTGGCCGCGATAATTTTTACTTAGAAATGTCTGATCTTCCTTCGCAAGAAGGGCAGATGGAGGTAAATGCCGATTTGGTAAAATTATCCGCTGAAACCGGAATTCCGTTGGTTGTTACGCGCGACACGCATTATCTCGACCAAGATGACGCCGAGGCACAAGATATTTTGACCTGTATTCGAGATGGCCGTATTTTGGAAGACCCCAATCGCGTATCGATGAGTTCGGTGGATTATTCTTTTAATTCGGAAGAAGAGATTGCTAAAAGATTTAAACATGTCCCTGAAGCTTTAGAAAATACGGTTAAAATTGCCGAACGTGTTGATCTGGTTTTGGAATTAAATAAATGGAATTTTCCCAAGTTGGATTTACCTGACGGAGAAACGGCAGATACGTTTTTAAAAAAACAAGTTTATGAAAAATTACCCAAGCTGATTGAATTTAACGAACAAGCACAAGTTCGAGCCGATTATGAACTAGATATCATTGCCAAAAAAGGGTACTCGCCCTACTTTTTGGTAGTAGCAGACTATGTAAAATATGCGCGTGATAATGACATTGTAGAAACTACTCGTGGATCGGGTGCTGGCTCCATTGTTTCTTATGCCTTAGGCATCACTACGGTTAATCCACTTTTTTTCAAACTACCGTTTGAGCGTTTTCTCAATCCTTTTCGTCCGAGCCCGCCCGATATTGACGCGGATTTTGCCGACGACCGCCGTGATGACATGATTGCGTATGTGACTGAAAAATATGGCGTAGATAAAGTAGCACAAATTATTACGTTTGGAACCATGGCTGCCCGCGGATCTATTCGAGATGTGGGCCGCGCTCTTGGTTATTCGTATTCATTTTGTGATCAAGTTTCCAAACTTATTCCGTTTGGTGCACAAGGTTTCCAAATGACTATTTCCAAAGCACTAGATTTGGAACCAGATTTGAAAGAACTTTATACCAAAAATCCCCAAGCCCACCGTTTAATCGATTTAGCCAAGCGTGTAGAAGGTTGTGCGCGCCATACATCTATTCATGCGGCTGGTGTAGTAATTTCACCTACACCCCTAACTGATTTTACGCCTGTGCAGCTCGAAACAGGTGGAACAAAACTCATTACGCAATACGAATTTCAAATGGTTGAAGCAGCTGGGGTTTTAAAAATGGACTTTTTAGGTATTCGTAACCTATCTATTTTGGGGCACGCAGTTGAAATTGTGCAAAAAACTACTGGTCAAAAAATAGATATATATAACTTACTTTGGGATGATAAAAAAACTTACGAAATGTTGGCGCGTGGTGAAACTGTTGGAGTGTTCCAACTTTCTGGCTCCGGCATGACGCGCTACCTCAAAGAACTTAAGCCGTCTTCTATTTTTGATATCATGGCCATGGTTGCACTATTTCGCCCCGGCCCTATGGAAGTGATTCCAGATTATATCAAACGCAAGCATCACCCCGAAACCATTGAATATTTAGATTCACGGATGAAAGATTATTTGGATCAATCGCTCGGATTAATTGTATATCAAGATGACGTGCTTTTAACCGCAATAAATTTGGGTGGCTACAACTGGGAAGAAGCCGACAAATTCCGCAAAGCCATGGGTAAGAAAATTCCCGAAGAAATGATGAAACAGAAGGAAAAGTTTTTTAAAGGTTGTAAAGAATTTGGCAAAGTTCCGCAAGATAAAATCGAAACACTCTGGCACCTGATTGAGCCGTTTGCGGCGTATGGTTTTAACAAAGCGCACGCCGCGAGTTACGCCGTAGTTGCTTATCAAACTGCTTACATGAAGGCAACATTTCCGATACAATATATGACCGCAATTTTGATTGCGGAAAGTGGAGATATTGATAAAGTGCCTGAAATCATTCATGAATGCGAACGCATGGGTGTAAAAGTGTTGCCGCCAGATATAAATGAAAGTTTCAAAAACTTTGCCATGATTTCTCCAACTGACGGCAGTGAGGCACATATCCGTTTTGGATTGTCTGGTATCAAAAATTTGGGCGAGCATATTGCTGAGGTGATTTACCGCGAACGTAAAGAACATGGGGCATATAAAAATTTGGAAGATTTGTTGTCACGTATCCATGACCGTGATCTGAATAAAAAGTCTATCGAGAGCTTGGTAAAATGTGGTGCCATGGATGGGTTTGGATATGATCGCAACTTGCTCTTGAAAAATGTCGATAATCTGCTTGCTTTTTATCGCCAAGCACAAGAAGCTTCTTCTACCAAACAGCACTCGCTTTTTTCTGGTACCAAAATTGATATGCTTACCAAGGTACGTCTCGATGCCGCACCACTTGCTACCGAAGATGAAAAACTAACGTGGGAAAAAGAGTTACTTGGTTTGTATGTAACGTCTCATCCGTTTAAATACTATCAAAAATTGATGGAAAAATGCCTAACGCCGATTAAAGATTTGTCGGCTTTCAAACGCAATCAGTGGATTGTGGTGGGTGGGGTAATAGAAAGTACTAAGAAAAAAATTACGCGCAGTGGTAAGCCGATGATGTTTGTAAAAATCCAAGATACCACCAGTAGCTTGGAGTTGTTAGTATTTCCACGTACGTATGAAACCACTAAAGAAGTGTGGGTTGAAGGAAAAACAATTTGTGTGATTGGCAAAACCAGCGAAGAAGAAGGTGACGATAAATTATTCGTGGAAAAAGCCTATATTATTTCACCAGAAACGGTGAGTGGCATTATGAATCAATTAGCCATGGGTGGGAACTATTCGAGCAATAAAGTTGTTCAGCCTGAAGAAGTGCTGCCCGAGGTGAATACTAAAAAAATAACAGAACTCTCGGATGGAATTGAATTGACTCTAAGCGCAGAAGATTTGAAAATAAAAGCTGACCAGATTAAAGAAGTATTATCAAAATATCCAGGCGAGAAGGTTGTTTATTTGAAGGTGGGGGATAAGCGAATCAAAACAGCGTTTTTGGTGGATTTTTCGGAGAATCTTCGGAGTGATTTGCAGAATATTTTATAAATAAATGAGCCGACGCAGGAGTAGCGTCGGACTTGGCTATTTATTTGAAACTCCCTGATTTAATGGTGCAAGAACAAATGCTCTACCCGAAAGCTCATCGCCTAATTTTGTGGGAATCGGTAAATAAGTATTTTCTGATCCAGTGGTGTTGGGGTGATCAAAACCCCCTGTTACCTTGCGAGCCTTGCCGCCGCGCAGCGTCTCTAAATCAATGAGTGTTTCCATGATTTTCTCCTCTCAACTGTCGATCTATTTACCTTACCAGATACTTATTTATTTTGTAAATAAAAAATAAACGGCGTGTGCCGTTTATTTTGGGGTTGTGACAGGGGGGAGATTCGAACTCCCGACCTCAGGGTTATGAATCCTGTGCTCTAACCAACTGAGCTACCCTGCCATATGTAAGTACCAAGTATCTGGTATTTGCTACAAGGGATGTGAACCAAGTAACGAGTGTCATGTTACTTTTTTTTGGCTCTGTTGTCAATGTCGTATGGTGGTTTATCTGTACTGGGTAGCATGAGCTGCTTGCTCAGTACAGATAAACTAAAAATTGGCATGGATTGCGCCACCGCAAGACCCAGCCATTTGCCAGACGCCGGTGGACCAGTTCGGAGAAATTCCACATTTTGCCTGTAAGGCAATGTCAGTTCTTGTGCCTTCAAAAAGAGTTATTTCCAAGCCGCCCATCAATCTGAGATTGGTATCTGGGGACCAAAGTATTGGTGGAGAACCGGGTTCAAATGTTTTTCTTTGGTACCAACTCCAGGCGATGTTGCCTTCCAATACCCACCGGAGTGGTTCAGCGATCGGCCCACCAACCTCTACTCCTACCATCCATGTTTTGGCAAAAGGGTTTTGGATGGGTAGGGTTAAAGAAAGTTCTGGTCCGGTAAAGAAGCTTAACTCTATTTCTCCTGGAAATTTCAAATTAATTCCTGCGTGCAAACCAATGTCTCCGCTAGACTGGACGGTAAGTCCGTCATCGCTTTGGAATGTACCACTCACGTCGGCCGCTAAGTGAAATCGTACAAGTACATCTTCTGAGGGCTTGTTTTCAGTAGTAATTTTTACCACCCGCTTGCTTGCAAAACAAACTTCTGGTAGAAAGTATGAAATTAGTAGCGTCAGAAAAATGACCAACTTCATTTTGTTCTCCTTTCAAAACGAGCGCTTTTCTTAATGCAACTCAGTTGCTTTAAGAATAAAATATAGTATCTAGTTTTTAAGAAATTGTCAAGAGCTCAAAACATTGAATTTATTTGATAAATTGGTATAATGCTGCTATATAAATAAAAAAATTTTGTGCAAAAAAATAATATTGTCATAGAAAATTTAAAGAAAAATGGCGAGCGGATAACGGAAGTGCGCCGCATTATGATTGAGTTTTTTTTCCGTAAAAATGCGCCTCTTTCGGCCTTAGACATTCAAACTGAGCTAGAACGCCGGGGGCAAAAATCTAATAAAACCACTGTTTACCGCCAGTTGGCTACGCTTTTGAAATATAACTTATTGCACGAAGTGCGGCTGCGGGATCGAACTTTGCGCTATGAGTTAACTGCCGAGAATGATCACCATCACCATCTGGTTTGCGTGCGCTGTAAAAAAATAACTGACATCAATTTTAAAGACGATCTGGATCGGCAAGAGAAAATAATTGCCCAAAAAAAGAAATTTAAAGTCACCCACCATTCTTTGGAATTTTTTGGGTTATGTAGTGATTGTCAGAAGAAGAAATCTGTTAAACTGTAATTTTGCTTCTTGTTTCCCTCATCCGGTTTAGCGCGGTTTTAAAACTCGAGACATCTTTTGATTCTTCCGAAATAGTGGTTATCTCACTGTCGACTAATTTCATTAGTTGGTCAAAAACTTTGAGTTCCGTAGCGGTTGGGGTGGATGATGGATCGTAATTCATGTTATTTAGAAGCTTAGTTAACGTGTCAGAATCAAGTGCTAAATATAGCGAGGGAATATTGTTGAGAGTTCCACGAACAAGACTCTTTTTCCGCGGATTTTTTTTGTCCGTCTGCAAACTTAAGCCATGTTTAATCTTCGAGCCTCCTTGTCGTGCTTTACGCAGGAGTTTTTTCTTTTTTTCTTCGATTCGACCGTGGGTTTCTTCGCCATGAACTTCATCAAAAGCACAAACGACCTGGCCAGTTACTTTATCGATAATTAGGTTGTCGGCGCCGTGTTCATAATCATCAAAGGTGGAGGAACGAACGACGATATATTCTGATTTTAATACTTTGTGCAGCAGGCCAGTAATCGCCATTTCTAAAAGA
>DALYEE010000045.1:0-7632 GCA_031972655.1 Candidatus Magasanikiibacteriota bacterium | reverse complement strand
CATTTTTGTTTCAGCAATCTGGCGAAGCTGTGCTTTGGTAATTTTACCAACTTTTTCTTGCAAAGGTTTTCCAGAACCTTTTTTGATGTTGGCAGCTTTTTTGATAAGCTCTGCAACTGGCGGGGTTTTCATGATAAAGCTGAAACTGCGATCAGCATACACGCTGATAACAACCGGCACCACGTCACCTTTTTTGTCTTGAGTTTTGTCGTTAAATTCTTTACAAAAAGCTTGGATGTTCACACCGGCTTGTCCAAGTGCTGGACCAACTGGTGGCGCTGGGTTAGCAGCTCCGCCAATAATTTGTAATTTGATTTGGGTTAATAGTTTTTTGGCCATATTTTAAGGCTTGAGAGGCTGAAGAGGCTTGAGAGGCTGAAGAGGCTTTTTGAGCCTTTCCGGCATCTTGGGCTTTTTGAGCCTTTCGATTACTGAGAAGCGTCTCGTTGGGTAGAGAACCAGTAAGGTAATTAAATTATTTTTTTGGAAATATTTTATTAAACTCTGTTAAGGTATCGCCCTGCAATTTTTCACGTACTTCATCTAAGTTTTTTTCCATATCTTGGATCGACTCGCGAACTCCTAAATCTTTAGCATATTCCAGGTGATTCATAGATTTCTGGGTATCTTGCGGCAGACCTTCTTCTCCAAATAAATACCAGGTGCCAAGCTCGAAGTAAATTAAAGCTAATGTTTCACTTCCAGATACATCATAGTAGGCGGTCTCAAGTGCTTCAATATATTCGTTTGCGTCTGGTGAACCAAAGTCTTGAGCTACAACCAGTAATTGGTATATGAGGTCTGTTACTTCTTCTTTTCCTTCATCATCAGGAAATTTTTCATTAATTGCCTCTTGCAGTTCTTCAACGTTACCTTTCTGAGCTAGCTTGAAAAGTTGTTGATCAGTTGGTTCCATATAAAAAAATTATACTTTTTTCACTTGCAAGGCATCAAGCTCAACTGGAGTTTCACGACCGAACATGGAAACCATAACTTTGATACGTCCGCGTTCGTGATCAACATTGCTGATTTTACCTTCAAAGTTTTTAAACGGTCCATCAGTAATTTTCACAATGTCACCAATTTCCACATCAATCTTTTGTTGAGGCTCTGCTGAGCTAATACGTTTCAAGAGTCCATCAATTTCTTTTTGATCAATTGGAGTGGGGGTGGTGCCAGAACCGATAAATCCAGTAACATTCGGGGTGTTTCGTACTACATACCAGGAGTCATCAGTTACTATCATATCGACAAGTACGTAGCCCGGAAAAATTTTCTCATCAATCGACACGCGTTTGCCGTTTTTGATTTTAATCTTTTTTTCTTTTGGCACTAAAACACCAAAAATTTTATCTTGCATATCGAAAGATTCGATACGTTGCTCCAAATTTCTTTTTACGTTTTCTTCGTAGCCGCTATATGTATGTAGCACATACCATCTGCGACCCTGGGAGACTTGTTTGGCCATATTTTAAAGGCTTGAGAGGCTGAAGAGGCTTGAGAGGCTGAAGAGGCATTTTAAGCCTTTCCGGCATCTTGGGCATTTCCGGCCTTTTGATTATTTAGAAATTAAGAAAGTTATTCCACTGTTAAAAGCGTAGTCGAGTAAAGCAAAGAAAAGTGCTAAACCAACGCTTAAAGCGATTACAAGAATGCTGTAATTGATGGTTTGCTCTTTGGTTGGCCAGGTGACTTTGCGCATTTCGACGTATGATCCAACAAAGTAGTTTTTAATAGAGGTAAATATTGTCATAAAATAACAGGTTTTTTAAAACAGCCTTGGGGCTGTTATTACAAGAATAAATTATCATGGAGCGTGTTTTTTGTCAAGAAAAGATACCGATCCTTTTTTGTCTTCAAGAAGAATGCCCAAACACAGGGATTTGCTTATCGTTTAGACCCAGTAATTTATCAACAAAAGGACGTGGGTCATTTGGGTAATCGGTGACAATTTTTTGAAGTGTATCGTGATAATCATTACGTAATTTTGTGCCGCTTTCAACAAAATTGCCAACCTCTCTATCTACATGTTTTTCCACAAAACGAGGGTGTGCCCCCTCCATCTCTTTTTTGAATTTATCTATAATTTTATCAGTCATTGATGCTATAAATTCACGACCTTCTTCCTCGGTGTCTTCCAAGAATTTCTCTGTTTCATCTTCACTTTTTTTGTAAGTTTTATTAAATCGATCACGAATTTTTGCAGAAACTACCCAGTTATAGAGAGGTGGCACATCTATGTCTTCGCTCTGCAAAGCTTTTTCTAGCTCAAGTACAAATTTTTGTCGGTACCCACGAATTGTTTTTTGATGGCCAGTAAAAAATAAATAGAGAGCCTCGGCTCTAAGTTGTTGAATCTGAAGTTGAAGTTCTAGATCCTGAAAAAAGATACCGTTTTTAAGCGAGGGATCCTCAAGAGGTTCTGGCTCATCTGTTGAAAGAATGATTTCTCCAAAACTGTCTTTAATTTCTTCGTGTCTTGAAGTGAATGATGGAGAAAAATCATTAAAAGTAAATAGTTGTTCATTTTTTTTCACAAAAACCTTAAAATCAGGATCTGTTTCGCCTGTAATAAATCTTTTAATTTTTTCTAGATCGACAGTATCATTTGCTGGTAAGTGGTCGGCCAATAATTCGAGGAGCCTCTTTGATTTCCTCGTTGCAACTTCTTGAGTATATCGTTGAGCCTGTTCTCTAAAATAAATTAGTTCTTTTTCAGAAGTCTCCATACTAAAGCCTAAATATCCAAATTCTGCACACTTTTCGCATGGGTTTGAATGAATTTTTTGCGTTGCTCCACATCTTCACCCATCAAGATCTCAAAAGTTTCATTAGCAAGTTTAGCGTCATCAGCAGTTACGCGTTTCATGAGGCGACGAGCAGGATCCATGGTTGTTTCCCAGAGCTGTTCCGGGTTCATTTCTCCCAAACCTTTGTAGCGCTGGATAGTAACTTTAACTCCGCCAATAGTTACGGATTCAGTTTCGGTTTCATCAACTACTTCTTCGGCCTCAGCACTTTCTTCATTATTTGCTTTAGCTTGTTTTTTTATTTCAGCCTTAGCTACTTTTTGTTTTTGCAAAGTATCCAAAATTTCCGCTTTTTCTTCGTCGTTATAAGCGTAGCGCACTTCTTTGCCTTGCTTGATACTGTAAAGCGGAGGTTGAGCAATGTAAATATGGCTATTGGTAATCAAATCTGGGAAATAGCGATAGAAGAACGTGAGTAACAAGGTTCTAATATGTGCACCGTCCACATCCGCATCGGTCATGATCACAATGTGGTGGTAGCGAAGTTTGGAAATATCAAATTGTTCACCAATGTTGGTGCCCAGAGCGATGATTAACGATTTCAATTCGTTGTTGGCTAAGATTTTGTCTAAGCGGGCGCGCTCAACATTCAAAACTTTACCACGAAGCGGTAAAATTGCTTGATGTTCGCGGTTGCGGCCTTGTTTGGCACTACCACCTGCGGAGTCTCCCTCTACAATGAATAATTCTGATTCTTCCGCACTGCGGCTAGAACAATCAGCGAGTTTACCTGGCAAGGTAAAACCTTCCAAGGCACCTTTGCGCAAAATGGTATCGCGGGCAATTTTGGCCGCGGCACGAGCCCGAGCGGCAAGCAAACATTTTCCAATGATTGCCTCAGCATCTTTAGGATGTTCTTCTAGATAAATCAAAAACCCTTCGTTCATCACGGCCTCAACAGCAGTTTTAGCTTCGGTGTTTCCAAGTTTAGCTTTGGTCTGTCCTTCAAATTGTGGTTCACGAATTTTTACCGAAATAACGGTGTTAAGACCTTCGCGGACATCTTCACCGGTGAGGTTGGTATCTTTTTCTTTTAAGAATCCTTTGTTGCGGGCGTAGGTATTCAAACTTCTGGTCAGAGCGGTTCTAAAACCAGCCACATGGGTACCGCCATCAGGGTTGTAGATGTTGTTGGTAAAGGCAAAAAGATTTTCATTAAATTCATTGCTATATTGCAAAGCAATTTCTACCTGGACACCTTCGGATTCTTTATCAATATAAAAAATGTTTTCGTTTTTAATTTCTTTATTGTGGTTTAAATAGCGAACATAAGAAGCTACGCCACCTTCAAAGTAAAATTGATAAGTTGGGTTTGGTAAATCTAAAGCGGTTTTGTCGATTTTCTTTTCTTCTACTGATCGTTGATCAGAAATGATCATGCGAATTCCCTTGGTAAGGTAGCTGTGTTGTCGCAAGTGATCGATAATTGTTTTCCATTCAAAATCCGTAGTTTCAAAAATAGTGTCATCTGGTTCAAAAGTAATTATGGTACCCGTATCTTCACAATTTCCAATGGATTTTACTTTAGCTTGCGGATTGCCGATTTTATATTCTTGAACCCAAATTTTTCCTTCACGGTGAACTTCGGCTTTGGTGTATGTTGATAAGGCGTTTACTACGGAAACACCTACACCATGCAAACCACCAGAAATTTTATAACCTTCGCCACCAAATTTTCCACCGGCATGCAATTTCGTTAAAACAACTTCAAGCGCGCTGATTTTTTGTTGAGGGTGAATGTCAACGGGAATACCACGACCATTGTCGCGTACTTCTACCCGGTGATTTGGTAGGAGAATAACAGTGATCTCATTACAATATCCGGCCATGGCTTCGTCGATAGAGTTGTCGACCACTTCCCAGATAAGGTGATGTAGACCAATCGGGCCAGTGGAGCCAATGTACATACCGGGACGGCGACGCACCGCCTCAAGACCTTCAAGTACGGTAATGTTTTTAGCGCTATAATTTGATTCTGGTTTATCTTCATTTTTTGGCATAAAAAATCTGCTTAACTGTTTATTTCTGAATTTTTAATGTAGAAACTTTATCATAACTGCTCTACTTAGACAAGTTTGTGTATAAAAAAAATCATCTCCCTCGATGATTGTAAATGGGGAGATGATTAGTTGAAGATTTTTCTTCTTCCGAACAGTTACACGATAATTGTAGATTTATTTTTTGAAGAACAAATTTATTTTTCGATCGTGTATCCCTCCTTGACTATTCGGTTGTGTATATTATATGGTAAGAAGTTATTAACGTCAAATACTTTGTCATTATGGTTGGAATCATTCCAATTTACAAACCAATTGGTTGTACTTCTTACGATATTATTCGACAGATTAAAAAGAAAGTAGTAGAAAAAAAGATTGGTCATGGTGGTACACTCGATCCTTTTGCCGAAGGTGTTTTGGTAGTGGCTATTGGTCGCGAAGCAACCAAGCAGTTGTCAGTTATTTTGAACCACACAATTAAAACATACGAAGCGACAATTTTTTTGGGTGCAACTTCAACTACGGATGACCGGGAAGGGGAGATTACCGAATTCGCAACTTCGGTAGGGGTGAGCGGCCGCTCGCCCCTACGGATAGAAGAAATAGAATCTTGTTTAAAAAGTTTTATTGGAGAAATTTTGCAAACACCTCCAGTTTATTCTGCAGTAAAGATTCAAGGAATGCCGGCGTACAAAAGAACTCGGCTAGGGGAGAAGTTGGTTTTGCAACCAAAAACTGTTTTGGTAAAGGAAATTAAAATTTTGCAGTATTCTTATCCAGAGCTTAAAATTGAGCTTACGTGCGGGTCGGGTTTTTATGTTCGCGCTTTGGCACGAGATTTGGGAGAGAAATTGGGCGTTGGGGGTTACCTTAAAGAATTGAAGCGGACGAGATTGTGTGAAAGTAGAAGATGTTTAAAATTTTTGAATTAGTCTTTAATAAAAAAACCAGGCGTCATCTTTGTTTCTAAATTTATTTTAGAGACAAAGATGATGAGACGCCTGGTTTTTTTGTTTTGTCTCACCGATTTAGGTTTTGTTTATATAACTATGAAGGGTCGTAAGAGATCAAACATTTTTAGTTCCAGTTCGGCTAGATTTTGAAAATCAGAAAAGTAAAAATGTACACCATTTCCTTGGCCTCTTCTAACTAGGACACCAATGGTGCAGACCCAAGGATCTGTTTGATTTTTTCTTTTAATTTCATCCCAATCTCTTTGACCATCTTTGAAAAATTCAAAAGGAGTTCCATCTTCACCATAAACACTCTCATAGCGTTGTTGCTTACCAATATTATCTGGTAAGGGAGCGCGTACATAAACATGGTTCTCTGGTTGGTTTTCATCAAGTGCGTGTGTGGGGATTTTGCAGAGTTCAGTAAATAGTAAGCGCAACCATGTTGCAATTTCAGGGTCAATTTGGCCATTTGTAGAGTAGAATGAATCGTGAGGTGGGGCTGAAAAATATAGGGTAACAGCGGGTCTATTTAAGTGCAGAAAAATATTGTCGTCTGCAGGAGGCTTCATTGGCTTTTTCTTTCTACCCCTTTTTTGCTTGAATGCTTAGCTGAAAGGGATTAATTAGACTAACATTAGAAAAAAGGGTAGTCAACCTTCTCCTTGACTTAATCCATCAAACCATATATACTCCACCCATTATTTATCACTCATTAGCCATTTTTTTCCTCCCCGCAACCACTTGTAGGGTAAGGCTAAGAGGAAGTAATAAGGAAATACACTATGACTAAACTGCCGTCTCTCGTCGAGATGCTCAAAGCCGGGGTACACTTCGGCCACCAAGGATCTCGCTGGCATCCTAAAATGGAGCCATATATTTTTGGAACCAGAAATGGTATCCATGTTATTGATTTAGAGAAAACTCAAGTAGAACTTGAGAAAGCTCTCAAATATGTTAAATCCCTTGCCGCAGATGGCAAGACTGTTTTGTTTATCGGCACCAAGCGCCAAGCTCGTGAGTTTGTAAAAACCGCTGCTGATGCTTGCGGAATGCCATATATTACTGAGCGTTGGATTGGTGGGCTACTTACCAACTTTGATGAATTCAAACGCCGTTTGAAAATGTATAAGGGTTTGAAAGATCAGATTGTAACCGGTGAAATTGAGAAATATACTAAGAAAGAACAATCAACCTTGAAAAAGAAATTAGAAAAAATGGATAAATATTTGCATGGTTTAGTAAATTTGGAAAAATTACCAGATGCTCTGTATATTGCTGATTTGCGTGTAGAAAAGACTGCTTTGACTGAAGCTCGCAAAGTAGGAATCCCAGTGGTAGCCGTTTGCGATACTAATGTAGACCCAACTAAAGCTACTTATGTTATCCCAGCCAACGATGATGCCATTAACTCTATTCAAATGATGGTTAATTTGACAGCAGACGCTATTGGCGAAGGTAAGAAGGAATTTGAAAAGAAAGAAAAAGTTGTGGAAGTTAAAGAAATGAAAAAAAGTGCTCCTGCCGCAGCCGCTCCAACTAAAGAGCGCCGCGCATTGACCAAAGAAGCTTCTATTTAAAAAATTTAAAATTATAACTATATGTCAATAAGCGCAAGTGACATTGCTAAGCTGCGCAGTACTACCGGAGCCGGAATGATGGATTGTAAGAATGCTTTGGAAGAAGCAAATGGTGATCAAGAAAAAGCAATGGAAATTCTAAGAAAAAAAGGTATCTTAAAAGCTGCTAAACGCGCGGATAAAGTTGCGGCTGAGGGTGTGGTAGCAAGCTATATTCATGGCGAAGGAAAAATTGGCGTGTTGGTAGAGTTAAATTGTGAAACAGATTTCGTGGCTAGAACAGACATGTTTA
>DALYEE010000044.1:6554-8082 GCA_031972655.1 Candidatus Magasanikiibacteriota bacterium | reverse complement strand
TGTCGGTTTACGGTACGGTTATACATAGCTTAACGATTTTTATCTTTTCTAGACACCTCGCTACTCTTAGTTGACTCCACCCGAAGGATTTGTCTCCGTCTTGCGACACGTATATAACCAAAATACGCTAAAAGCTTAAAGATGTGCAATAAAAACCAAACTATGCACAGTGCTGGAATATTAACCAGCTCTTCCATCGGTTACGCCTTTCGGCCTGGCCTTAGGACCGACTAACCCTGGGACGATTCGCGTTGCCCAGGAAACCTCGGATTTTCGGCGGGCAGGATTCGCACCTGCCTTTTTGCTACTTATGCCTGCATTCTTACTTCCTTACACTCCACCGCGGCTCACGCCTACGGCTTCAGCGCGTAAGGAACATTCCTCTACCAATTTACTATTCCCGAAGGAATAATAAAGTTCGCAGCTTCGGTACTACATTTTAGTCCCGTACATTTTCGGCGCTAAAACTCTTGACCAGTGAGCTGTTACGCTTTCTTTAAAGGATGGCTGCTTCTAAGCCAACCTCCTGGTTGTATAAGAGTTGAAACTACCTTTTACACTTAACATGGATTTAGGGACCTTAGCTAGCGATCTGGGCTGTTCCCCTTTTGACTATGGAGCTTAGCCCCCACAGTCTGACTCCCACATTGTAACCACCGGTATTCGGAGTTTGATTGAAAACGGTATCCCGAAGGACCCAATTCTCATCCAGTGCTCTACCACCGATGGGATCACGTGAGGCTAGTCCTAAAACTATTTCGAGGAGAACCAGCTATCACCGAGTTCGATTAGAATTTCTCTCCTATCCACAGCTCATCTCCGCGTGTTGCACGGCGCGTGAGTTCGGACCTCCCGTCTGCTTTCGCAGACGTTCATCCTGGCCATGGATAGCTCACCCGGTTTCGGGTTATGTGCATGCCACCTTAAGTTCGCCCTTTCAGACTCGCTTTCGCTTTGCCTCCACCACAGAGTGGTTTAAGCGGCGACATACAGCATACTCGCAGGCTCATTCTTCAATAGGAACACAGTCACCCTTGCGGGCTCCTGCTCTTTGTAAGCACACGGTTTCAGATACTATTTCATCGCCCTCACCGGGCTACTTTTCACCTTTCCCTCATGGTACTCGTTCACTATCGGTCACTAAAAGTATTTAGTCTTAGACCATAGTCGGCCTAGATTCAGACGGAATTTCACGAGTTCCGCCCTACTCAAGAACATAAACTATGATTGATTATTTCTTTTTATGTACAGGTCTATTACCTTCTTTGGCTGCTCGTTCCAGAGCATTCCACTAAGAAATAACTACTCACCTAGTCTACAGAAAACTAGCATTTACGCCTTACTACCCCATATAAACAACGGTCTGTCCTTTAAATCCCAGCTCGTAGTTAATCAATAAAGACCAACTGGTTGCTGAAAAAACATTTATATGGTTTGGACTCTTCCCTTTTCGCTCGCCACTACTAAGGGAATCTCTTCGATTTCTTTTCCTCTGGCTACTGAGATGTTTCACTTCGCCAGGTCTTCT
>DALYEE010000044.1:0-6544 GCA_031972655.1 Candidatus Magasanikiibacteriota bacterium | reverse complement strand
ATATGATATGCCGATAAATCGGCATGGGTTTCCCCATTCGGACATTCCCGGATCAAAGCTTGCTTGGGAGCTCCCCGAGACTTATCGCACCCTGCAACGTCCTTCGTCGTCTTTTAGTGCCTAGGCATCCACCGTGCGCTCTTATTAAATTGCGCACAACGAAAACACTCAATTGTGCTTTCGCTGTATTTTGTTGTGTGTTTTCCCGACGTAACGTCGGGAGCTTACATACCCTATTTGGTATTGTTGAGATGAATTGTCAAAGTTCCATCCGGTACTTTCAAATCTGTCTTATGAGCGCAGTAAAAAGTTTTTTTACAACTACTTTTTACTCTGCTCACAATCCTTAAATTTTCAATAAAAAAACCGACTTTTTGAAAGCGGCACAAAATACTAAAGATTTTTCTTTAGACAGCCACTTGAAACACTTGAGTAAGTTTTTTTGAAGTAGAGCGAAATTATTTCTACTTGATCTGATTCCACATATCAGAGTGCCCCGACGTTACGTCGGGACGCTTACCCAGAGGTCCAAGATGAATTTTTTGAAATTCATGGTGTCATTTTTCAACGACACCTTTTTTGTTTGGACGTGGCTGAAAGATTGTTTTAACGTGAGCAGAATTTTAATACAGTTCAAAAACATTGTCAAGTGGGTAAGATGTGGAAAACTCTGAAAAATTCCTTAGGGGCGAACTGCTATTCACCCGTACTAAGTTATCCCGATAATATCTTGACAAATACGCTGTTTTTTGGTATAATTTTTTGTCAGTTTTTGAACGAGGAAAACAGTAGAATATAGGCAATTTTATTGTCTTTAATCTACTGCGCATCCTCGCAGTGCTTATCCTGGAAATCATGGAGGTTTTCATGTCGATCCGCCGTATCCATAACGTCGCTCTCTCCCTTCTGCTCGCCACCCTCGCTGGTGGCTGCGCGGCCGAACTGAACAGCGCGGCTCGCGCCCCCCAGCAGGCCAACACCTGGGTGATCGTGGACCAGAGGTATGCCAAGGAGGTGTGCGCCATCCGCCGGTGCACCCCACCGGAGGCGGGTCGCATCTGGGCGCTGATGCCGAACGGACTCACGCCCACCACCCGCTAAAGCGGCGGGCTCACTGCGGTACTCCACGGACCCTGGTTCGTGGAGTACCGCTCCATTTCTTAAAAATTTTCTTCAGCAAAAAAGATTCTTAAGAAATTAAAAAAATTCCTGTAATAGGAATTTTTTTGTTAATTATTTTATTTCACCACAACCGCATCAGCACACCCGCTTAATTCCTGATTCTTTATTCTTAACTCCTCACTCATCGCGCAACTTTCTTCCAATCATCCAAAAACTTAACTATCCCCGCATCCGTAAGTGGATGATGATACATCGCTTCGAGTACTTTAAACGGCACCGTAGCAATATGCGCGCCAATAGTAGCCGCACGCTCCACCGTGAGGGGGCTCCGCACTGAAGCCACCAATATTTGTGAATCAAATTTATAGTTTTCAATAATTTGTAAACTCTCGGCAATCATATTCATACCATCTTCACCCGCATCGTCCAGGCGACCTACAAACGGACTAATTAAATTCGCCCCGGCTTTGGCAGCGAGCAAAACTTGGTTAGCGGAAAAAACGAGTGTTACATTTGTTTTTATTTTTAACGCTTTAAATTTTTTAACCGCTTTGATTCCTTCTATCGTTGCCGGTACTTTGACATAAATATTTTTGTGCCAAGCAGCAAAAACTTTTCCTTCTTTTACCATCCCCTCCGCATCCAAACTAATCGTCTCGGCACTAATCGGTCCATTCACTAGTTTACAAATTTGCAAAATTGTTTTTTTAAAATCTTTTCCTTCTTTAGCAATCAAAGTTGGATTGGTAGTTACACCACCAATAACACCCCAGGAACCAGCAGTTTTTATTTCTTCTAAATTGGCTGAGTCGATAAATAGTTTCATATGTGAAATGCCTGAGAGGCTTAAGAGGCTAGAAAGGCCTGAAAGGCTAGATAGAAGATCCTAAATAATGTTAGTCAAAAAAATAAACGTTCATCTTTAAAAAACAATTAGTCACTCAAGCCTTTCGGGCTTCTCCGGCTTTTCCAGCCTTTCAAATCACTCCTCACCCAACTCTAGCAACCCATTATCCAGCTTATGATTTTTTTCATATGCTTCATCACTATATTCATCAAACTGGCATTTTAATTTGGAGGACAGGTTATTTATGTCTTGCTCGTTGGTAAATTCATCCATATCAATATGCACCTGAATCACTTCATCTACCAAATCATTCCAATTTTCTTGGGTTTGGGGCTCTTCGATTTGAGCTAGGGCATAAATTTCTTCAAGCAGATTTTCAAGCTTGAGCGTTGTATCAATCATACAAAATTAAAAATAAAAAACAAAATAGTTTTGTATGTATGACCAGTAAACTTGATGGAGATACTCTATCCGCTCACTAACAATACTACAGAACTACCTCCTTGTTCCGATAGTGTATCAACTAATGGATGAGCCTGCAAATATGTGAGGACTTTTTCACGCAAAACCCCTGCGCCGCCGCCATAAATAATTTTAATCAGCTCGTTTTTTTGTAAAAATTGATCATATATAAAAAGCTCTAGTTTCGATAGAGCTTCGGCCGGATACATTCCGTGCAAATCAAGTGTGGGCAAATCATTGCTGATCTGCCCGGCAAAAATTTTCGCTTCTTTGTTATCCATTTTATTGAGATAGTATAAAGCTTATCTCTTCTGCTTAAAGAACAACTATTAATTATTTTTGTTTCTTCTCAATCTACCCTGCAGTCCGGCAAAAAATTTCCAGATGGAACCAAAATAGTCTACTGCGCGCTCTTTGAACGTGCGCTGTTGTAAACGAAGAATTTTCTTCATTTCTGGCAATTCAGAAACCTTTGACAATAACCTCATACCTTCTTCAGCACCAAATGGTTTTCCCGGTTTTTTATCTTGACTTTCACTCATGTTTTCTTCTTCTTTTGGTACTATTGATAAATCCTACAAAAAATAACCTAGCCTGTCAAAAAAACAACGCGCGTTTCTCTAAAGAATCGGGCTATAGGTAATCTCACCTATTTTTTAAACCTTGCTTGCAACTCACGGAGCTCTTGTTCCCCACATTCATCATGACAGCCCGGAGTATACTTGGTGTTTACTATCATTGAAAAACTACTGCCTGGCAACTGGGCTTCGTAGGTCACATATATAAACGGTGGCATTAACAACCAACCATTTGGTTCTAAAACGACACTGCGCCGATCCCCATACGCATCTTCAAAATGAAAAACGATTCGACCTGATAAAACTTGAACAATAGATTGGCGTACGCGATGAAAATGCTTTCCACCCAAAGAGCCGTCTGGTATCGCAGTTACAATGTACTGACGATACCCTCTAATATCTACAGCAAATCTCTCCAGCTCATGGGGATCGTAATTAAAAAAATTTTGAATAAAGTCTAGGCCAAACTGCGCCACGAGCCACAAATCACCTCCCGATTTGCTGGGCCACGGTCCCTTGTATGCATAGCAAGGAATCTCAGCAACTCGTGCTGGATCGCTGGCCAAAACTCTTACCCTAGGAAAGATATCGGCTTCAGGTATAGCAAGATCTGCCATTTGAATTACCTCCTTTTTAGATTTGGAAGCATTCTAATTTTTTTTAGAACAAACGTCAATTTTATATAATCCTTTAGCAAACATTGCTCAAATAAAAAAACTCTACTTTAATAGAGCAGAAAACGATTCGTGCATATTGTCTAGTATTCCTATGTGCCGACGGAGAGACTCGAACTCTCATGGGTTGCCCCACGTGCTCCTAAGGCACGCGTGTATACCAATTTCACCACGTCGGCTTGAATTGTAATCAGGCTTATACTTTTAACATACTACAAATTTAAAATCAATAGAAGCCAGCTAGTGCGGCCCCCAGTCAAACAGCAAATTTGTATCCATCCCATCTAAAAAGCAATAAAAAATGGCCACACTAAAAATTCCATAGGCCAATAACAAAAAAACTGTTTCTACAGACACGGTCACCACAAGTTGTTTAACCCATTTTTTATTAGTTTTTCTTGAAAAAACTATATCCAATATATGTCCAATAACCAGTAGTACGCTTATGATTGCAAATACAAATACTCCTCCTTGTAAAATTTGATTGATAAGCATTTTGTGCAATCGACAAGAGATTTTCACGATATTCAAAGCAACAATGTTATATACAACCAACAAGCTACCAATCGTCACACATGAATAATAAATTTTTTTAAAAATTGGCGAAGTGAGAAATTTTTTCATACATCGTAAGTCTATCACTTTCTAAAAAAAATAAAACCCTTGGATTATGGGCTTTATTTTTTGATAAATAATGTATTTTGAAAGTTTAAAATTTTCCGCCACCACGACCATTCCTATCATTAAATTTTCTTGGTCCTTTGGAGTTTCGGTCAAATTTAGGTGGCTCTACATAGTTGGCTGGTTTTTCGGCCAATGCTTTCATGCTTAAGTTGATTCTACCCAAATTATCAATTTCTTTGACCAATACTTTTACCTTATCACCAATTTTGAGTACATCTGCAGGGCGATTCGTTCTCTCCCAGGCAATTTCACTCACATGAACCAAACCATCTTGGCCAGGAAGTATTTGTACAAAAGCACCAAAATCTTCCAAACGAACTACTGTACCTTCAAAGGTTTCACCAGCGAGAACTTCACGTGTTAAATCTTTAATCCACTTAACCGCGATCTCCATTTGAGCAGCGTCTGTAGAAGTTACGCACACACGGCCGTCATCTTCAATGTCAATCGATACGCCGGTTTCATTGATAATTTTATTGATCATTTTTCCACCCGGACCAATCACGTCACGGATTTTATCTGGGTTGATCATAATAGTGACGATACGTGGAGCGTATGGAGAAAGCTCTGGTCGAGGTTCGGCCAAAATTTGAGACATGCGATCTAAAATCACCAAACGGGCTTCTCGAGCTTGTTTGAATGTTTGCTCAACAATCTCCCAAGCCAAACCATGAGTTTTGGTGTCCATTTGAATGGCAGTAATTCCATCGCGTGTTCCAGCGATTTTGAAATCCATTCCACCGGGGCCGTCTTCAATATCTTGCAAATCAGTGAGTACTTTCCATTTGCCATTTTCATCACTGGCCAAACCCATCGCAATTCCGGCGGCTGGTTTCTTAATTGGCACACCAGCATCCATCAAAGCCAAAGACGAACCACAAACCGAAGCCATAGAGCTAGAACCGTTTGAACCCAAAACTTCAGATACTACACGAATGGCGTAAGGAAAATCTTCTTTTGGTGGCAGAAGCGGCTCAAGGGCACGCTCAGCCAAAGCACCATGACCAATTGCTCGGTTACCTGGGCCACGTAGTGGACCAGTTTCGCCATAAGTTGCTGGAGTATCACTATAATGGTGCATGTAGCGTTTTGTGCCTTCTTCTTCCATGGTATCGAGTGTTTGCACATCACCTGGCGCACCAAGAGTAGCAATAGAAAGCACTTGTGTATCTCCACGCAAAAACATTCCGGAACCATGGGTACGAGGTAATAATCCCACCTCGATAGTTAAATCGCGAATATCGGTAAGTGAACGTCCATCAAGACGTTGATCTTTTTTAATAATTCGAGCGGTAATATATTTTTCAATATAAATTTTGACGCGTCCTAAAATAACAGTTTGAATTTTTTCATCAACTTCTTTTTCTTTCAAAAATTCTTTAATCGCGTCACTAAATTTATCTACCATATCTTTGCGTTCTGTTCGGCTTTTTTTAGGGGCGTCAAACATCCAATCATCAACATGGGCTGCCACAAATTCATCAACTTCCTTTTCTACTTCACGAAGTTTTTGTTCGTCATCAGAAATTTCTTTTTCCAAATTGATTTTAGTTTGTCCGGCTTCTGAAGCAATTTTGGAAATGAATTTCAAAACAGGGCTCATTTCTTTTAAAGCCATCTGTAATGCGCTCAATACTTCTTGCTCAGGCACTTCTTTACAACCAGCTTCTACCATAATTACTTTTTCATCAGTCCCAGCGACTACAATATCAACATCCCCTGCTTCGCGCTCGGCAAATGACGGGTTCATTTTCCAAGCACCCGCAACACGCCCCATGCGCACCCCAGCAAGTGGACCAGCCCAAGGAATAGAAGAAATACTAAGAACAACTGATGCAGCAATCAAAGCAGGAATTTGTGAATCATTTTCTCCGTCAACTGAAAGCGCTGTTAAAATAACTTGAATATCATTGCGCATGCGCTCATCAAAAAGTGGGCGGATAGAACGATCAACCAGGCGGCCAGACAAAACCGCTTCATCACTAGGGCGGCCTTCACGTTTGATAAAACGGCTGCCTTTAATTTTTCCAGCGGCGTATAATTTTTCTTCAAAGTTCACCATCAGTGGGAAAAAATCTATCCCGTTGCGCACGTTTTTACTCATTACAGCTGTAGCCAAAATAACCGTATCGCCATAGCGCACGGTACATGAGGCGTTTGTTTGTAGCGCAAAATGA
>DALYEE010000043.1:8821-9196 GCA_031972655.1 Candidatus Magasanikiibacteriota bacterium | reverse complement strand
AACTTGGTGTTGAGAAAGAACGGGTCGACCACGAGTGCGACCTTATCCAGGAGGAGTCGGAGAACCCGCCCCATGAACTGGATATAGAGAACACGTGAACGCGTCGGACGCAGCATCAGCGCGACCTCAAACAACTTGCAGTCCCAGCCCTCTCGCAGAGCGAAGACTGAAGCAAGGAACTTCACCTCGCCACGATCAGCGGCTTGGAGAATACGTTCCCGCTCGTCGTCCTTTGTCTTGTTCGTGATGCACTCGGCAGCGATGCCGAGATTTTTGATCGCCTCCGTGATTTCTTCTGCCTGAGCGATCCCTGGACAAATGGCGGCGACGTGACGTTTCGCCAAGTCGTACTGCCCGCTCTTGTAGAGCTTGACC
>DALYEE010000043.1:0-8811 GCA_031972655.1 Candidatus Magasanikiibacteriota bacterium | reverse complement strand
CGGTTTTCACGACCAAGTGCCAATGCTTGGCCAACACCCTATGGAGAGCTTCTTCTTGGTAGTCGAAGCCTGCATCGGTGTTGACAATCGGCACCTCGTCTAACGAGAAGCCGAACTCAATCGCTCCCCAAGCGAGGGAGGCGAGCCATTTATTTTCAATGCCCCACCTGAGACCACGTTGCGCGATCCGATCTCCGAAGTGCGTCTGTGCCATCCGGTCAGGATCAGCATAGAGCACCTGACCATTTTCCATGGTCACCCGAATAAAATGGCTTTTGGCCACGGTGGTCAGGTAGTCGGCGGTTGCGGTGAAGCCGACACTGAGTGCGCGCGGGAAGAGTCTGAGAGCAGCTTGCGCCTTCTCAGTGTAACCCCAGTGACACTCATCCCAGATGATGACATCGGGGTTGAACTCAAGGAGAATTTTTTCCGCACCTCTCTTGAAACTCTCGTCGGTGGTGACAAGCACAGCGTGCTCACCACCGTTCTTCCAGCGCAGGATCTCGTCTCCGTCTACGGTGACGATCTTGCTCACGCTTGAAGCGTGAACAACCGACTCGTCCGTGAACTTGACCACCTGCTTTGCTGTCTGACTGACGAGCTGCTTGCCGCTCTCGATCACCAGAACCCGAAGATTCTGGCAAGCTGCGATGATGACGCAGAACTCGACAGTCTTGCCGAGCCCTGTGGCCCACTCGTAGTAGCCCCTTTGCGGGGCCTTTTTTTTCTTGAGCCAGACGATAAATTTCTCCAGGTCCTCCACCTGGTAGGGGTGTAAGGTGTAGGGGAACTTTCCATTCTTCAGAGCTTTCTGCAAACGCGACGCGATCAGCTGTCTGATGTCGCCGTGGGGCAGATCCGTAAAAAACGGAAGAGCGGTGCTCACGATCTTTTCTCCTGTTTCTAGGTTTTGAAGATAACAAAGGAGCTCTAGCTCCCTTTATTTTAAAACATATTCGCCTCATGGCGAACCGCTCAGTATAGCAGAAAATATCGAATTTGTCAACCAGCGTCGTGGATCATTAATTTTCAAATTTGCCAAACAAAAAACCGCTCAACTGAGCGATTTTTTTCTATAAAAATCTTACTACTTTATACTAGATACCTGATACCTGATACTTTACTCGTGCCCCCAGCACGAATCGAACGCACACCCATCCCTTTCTCCTTCGTCCGCCTTGGGCGGACTACGGCGAACAAAGTAGGATAAAATTTGCTAACATTGTGGTCTCATCAGGAGTCGAACCTGAATCTAGGCGTTAGGAGTGCCTTGTTCTATCCATTGAACTATGAGACCAATATGGCGTAAGAAATCACTCGCATTGTACAGAAAAAGCTAGTTAATGACAAGAAAATACCGCCCAAAACCAATCTGTGCTATTCTTGTTTGGAACACAACTAACTAAAATATTATGAAACTCACCATTCTCGGCTCGGGCACGTGCGTGAATCAACTGCCCAATGTTCCAAACCGCTTTCCACCCGGTTTTCTCGTCGAATGGGACAATGAAAAACTACTCCTCGATTGCAGCGAAGGAATCCGATTTCGGATCGAGCAAGCGGGTGTTGATTTCACTACCATCAACCACGTCGCCATTTCACATCCGCACCCCGACCACTGCGCCATTATACAGTTTATCCAAGCCAAATATGTAAGCTACGCTTGGCAACACCAAGAAAATCAAGATCTACATATCTACTGTCCCGATTTTATAAAAAACAATTTTTCCAGTTTGTGGAATTTTCACAATCCAGATATTGAAAAAATCTGGGAACCAATCAAACTTGTCGGGATGTCTAAACCTGGGCGTGAAGAAAATATTGGCACAGCTACACTCAAATCATTTCCAGTTTATCACGGACATGGTAAAGTTGACGCACTTGCTTTCAGGCTAGAAACAAAAGATGGCATAGTTGCTTACTCGGGAGACTCTGGCGACTGCGACGGAGTTCGTGAAGCCTGCCAAAATGCCGACATTTTTATATGTGATTCCTCAACCAGAGTCAACGAAAAAACCGATCTACCAAATTCCGGCTACGGCCATATGAACGCAAACCAAGCCGGACAAATCGCCAAAGAATGTAATGTAAAAAAATTAATCCTGGTCCACTACCAAGGTTTTGACAGTGATGAAGAAATGATTGCTTCGGCCAAAGAGTCGGGCTTTGAGGGAGAAGTGGTAGTAGGAAAAGATTTCTTGAAATTTAAGATATGACACACATCACGTAACACGTAGCAAGTAACGTTGCATCGTGATACGTGATACAAAAAAATTCTATGCAAACAATTCTCCTCATAACTCTCGTAATTATTCTTCTCGCCCTCGCCGGCCTCGTCTTTTTGCTCTACAAAAAAATCCAAGACAGCCAAAAACCAAAAGAGGGTGAGCAAAATATTTTTATCATGCTCCAAAACCAAATAGATGGTTTGGGCAAATTGATGGATCAAAAAATTTCCGAAACACACCGCAGTATGAATGATGGACAACAAAATATCAACCGCACTATCCAGGCGCAGTTTGGTCAAAGCGCCAAAATCATTTCCGATGTTACTGAAAAACTTACCAAGCTCGACGAAACCAACAAACAGGTCGTTGGCTTCGCCACGCAACTGCAAAATTTGGAAAATATTTTACAAAACCCAAAACAGCGCGGTATTTTGGGAGAATATTATTTAGAGAATGTTTTGAAAAATGTTTTACCTCCCGGATCTTACCAAATGCAATACAAATTTCCTGATGGCGATATTGTAGACGCCGTTGTTTTTGTGAAAGAAAAAATTATCCCGATTGATTCTAAATTTAGTTTGGAAAATTACAATCGCATTGTGCAAGAGACTGACGAAACTGCACGGACAGCTTTGGAAGCAACATTTAAAGCCGATCTCAAAAAACGCATTGATGAAACCAGCAAATATATCAAGCCCAAAGAAAACACTATGGATTTTGCCTTCATGTTTATCCCAGCTGAGGGAATTTATTACGACTTGCTCATTAACAAAGTGGGAACACTCAAGGTAAATACCCAGGCTTTGATTGAGTATGCCTTCCGCGAAAAGCATGTGATTATCGTTTCGCCAACTTCATTTTTGGCATATTTACAAACCGTACTCCAAGGATTACGGGCTTTGCAAATTGAAGAATCTGCCAAAGAAATCCGCGGTCGGGTAGAGGAGCTGGGTCGCCATATTTTGGCTTATGACGAGTACTTCAAAAAGTTGGGCAACAACCTCAATACTACCGTAAATTCCTACAATATTGCCTACAAAGAGCTAAATAAAATAGACAAAGATGTGGTAAAAATCACTGGTGCGGAGAAAAAAATCGAGGCAATGGTGCTTGAAAAACCTACGACAGACAGCTAAATTCTTGACGAACAGCGTATTCTTCGATATACTGGCAACAATTCGCTCTCAACTTTATATTTCTAAAATACACTATGCCTAATAAGAGAAATGCTAAAAAAGCACTTCGCCAAAACATCAAACGCGCTAAATTGAACAAAACTCGCCGTGAGGCTTACAAAAGCGCTATCAAGAAAGTTTTCAAATCAGACGTAAAAGACACCAAAGAATCCCTTCGCCTAGCTCAACAAGCTTTGGACAAAGCAGCCAAACGGGGTGTGATCAAAAGGAACACCGCTGCGAGAAAACTCTCCCGCTTGATGAAAAAAGCAAACAAAAAATAATCTGTATGTAAAACAAAAAACTCCCAGAAATGGGAGTTTTTTGTATCGCCCAAAATTACATTTTGACCACTAACAAATCCATTAAAATTTCCGGCTTAGCAAAACCGGTTTTTATTTTTACATCCATGTCCAACAAGCGTTCATATATTTTTTGGAAATCCTCCAATGTGTGTTTTTTTACTAAGGCCAAATTTTTCTTCACGACAAAAGGATGGATACCAAGCTTCTTGGCCAACACTTCACTTTGAACAATATCTTCGCGGTCAATACAGTCGCGCATTTGCACCAAAATTCGTAGCTGCCACAACAATAGCCCAACCAGCTTAAACACATCTTCATCGCTACCTTGCAGTAGCGTGAAAGCTTGCCGATGGTTGCCAGAAAAAATAGCTTCCACAAGATTGAAAACATTTTGGTCGCTTGTGCTAGATACAAACTTAGCTACATCATCAGCGGTAATTTTTTCTTTTGGTTTGTAGGCAGCCAGCTGGTTCACCAATCCACTCAAAACCCACAAATCACTCCCGGCCTGCAGAATTAATTTTTCTACCACCACCTCATCAACAGCTACACCACGATCAGAAAATTCTTTTTGTACAAAGCGCGACAAGCTGGCTCCCACAAGCGGTTCGAACTTTTGAACATACTTTTCTTTGAGCAATAATTCTTGTAGAGTTTTAATTTCTTTGGACTTGCCAATCGTTTCACCTTGCCAAAAAATCACCACATTCGTTTCGGGTATTTTCTTTTCTTCCAACCGCTGTGCTAACCTCGCAGCGAACTCTTTGTCGGTAATAGATAAAATATTACTAACAACAATCATTCTTCGTTCCGCCAAAAAAGGAGTCGTCAAAACCTCTTCAATTATCCGACTGCTCGGTTCGGTTTTGGCATCCAAAAAAACGGTATTGAAACCTTGAGGATCACGAGTTTGTTTGAATTTTTCTACCTGTTCGCGCAGATATTGTCGGCTGCGAAAGGTATCTTCTCCATAAATATAGATGACCATAGGTGAGCGTACTATACTGAAAAATGGCCCAATAGACAACAGACAAAAGATCACAGATAAAAGTTGAGATAGAAATCAGAAATAGGTTTTCTATTGTCTATTGTCTGTTGTCTTTTATCTGTTATCTACGTAAATCATTGACAAAAAACGACAACACTATAGTATTTTAGGCAACATTGCACCTTAAGGAGGTGAAAAATGGCCGTATGGAAAAACAGCTTCCAAAGAATGTTTGTGATTAGTGAAACACTGCTGAATCAGCTAAGAGCTCCCCGAGCAGTGTTGCTTGATCCTCAAAATATAGGCAAATATTTATTGCCAAAAAGCGCGCCCTTTCAACTTATCGCCCACTCGTTGTGCGCAACGTGGATGGTAACATGGAAAGGCAAAATCCCTCCAACCATAACCCTACACATGGTTGGTAATCATTTTAAGCTAGACTGTGGAACGATCGTCCAAAATACCAAAACTGATATTAGTTTTGGTGAAGATGAATACAGCTTTCAACACCACGCTTTTCTTTACGAAGAAACGTGGAAAATATCTAGAAAGGTGGGGATTATTTTCTTAGAGAGAAAAGCTTCCCACAACCAGACTGATCATTGTGTATTGGTTTTTCTCAGCTTACAAAGACCCCTGCAAAGATTTTTCGATCGTTTAAAAAAATGGATTAAATGTCTTAACAAATAAAAATTTTCCTGGTCTAAACCCCAGGTTTTTCTTTTTAACCAACTATTTTAGTTATATTCTTTAAATAAAAAAGGTTGACAGTCAGTAGGTTTGCTAGTAAACAAGTGTTTAGATAAACATCGGGGAGGACTAAAATGGGAAAACTGATTCGTCTACCACAAAAAGTTCCCGAAATTTCGTACGCAGCATGTTTATTAAACCAAAAAAATGCTCCAAACAATTTACAGGGGTGGCAAAAACAAATGCTCACTAAACCGGAGTGGTGTATATGGTTGATAATATGGACCGGGACTGCGTTGCCCAATTTGTTTCTCCACAGCGCTTTCACATGCTTCGGAATAAGAGCTGCGGATTTACCCAAAAAATGTGGGGCTGTTTCTGATAAGCAACGTTCTGATAAATTTGATGGCCACGTAGCAGCATATGATGAGGACTATCAAACTCGCCACCGTCTGGGCGTTTCTTACTTGCCTGAGACCAACATAGATCGGCGCGAAATGTTGATTTTCTACCATCGTCCGAAAAAATATAGTCAATTAATTTCAGCTCTATACGGAAAATTGCTGTCGTTTATTCTTGGCTTGTGCCCTAAAATTGAATGAAGAGCGATTCACCTGGCCTAACCACCCAGGATTTTCTTTTTTTGCTGGAAACTTTAAACCGATAATCCGACACCATTGACAAACAGTGGTTTTAAATATATACCACCAACTACCAAACTTTTAGGAGGTCTAAAATGCCCAATAGCACATCTCAATCTGTAAAACCAAAAATTAATTACCCTATTTCTTTGTTAAATCAAAATAACATTCCGTTCGACCTAGTTGATTGGCAGAGAGACTTGGTAAACAATCCGCTGTGGACAATATGGCTAGTAAGTTGGGAGGGTAGCGGAACTCCAAATTTTGCCCTGCACGTTTCAGATAAACATTTCACTGTAAGAAGCGACAAATTTAATCGAACTAGAAAGACATGCTCGGATAAGTATGGGTACCGAAATTTTGATGGCAGTGTAGCAGTCTGGGACGAAGACATGCAACATTACGACACCACACTAGACATGTGCTATTTACCTGATGACCAGGAGGACAGGAACCACCGAATGTTGATCTTCTTTTATTACCCTACAATATGGCGGAGAATCAAAGCGTTCTTTTGCGGGCTGCTCCCCAGAACTTAGTAAGTAGGAAATTTTTAACCTGGCCTTATCACCCAGGATTTTCTTTTTAAACACATTTTTTCCTTACTTAGTTTTTAAAAAAATAATTGACAAACAATGATTTTATATTGTATACCAACCATCAACCAAGCATGGGGAGGCACCCAATGCAAACATTAAGAATTCTGTCGCCCACAACTTTTTTCGCCGACAATCCTCCTCATCAACTCGTGCGACTATCTAGCAAAAATAAACCCGATAATGTTAGTGATCAATTTCGCGACGTAGTAGATGGTCCTTTGTGGGATGTGTGGCAATTAGTGTGGAACGGAAATGATTTTCCAAGTATTTTCCTTCCTCTACCCAACAACTCCTTACAAGTAAACTGGCACCTTTTTAACCCCACCAGACGTTGGGAATCAAACGAGGCAGGACGATTCTGTTTTGATGCCAGCATAATGGCATATGATCAGAAAGCGGGGGGACACGTCTCACTGGGTGTTTATTTCTTATCCGATGTAGAACTTGGTGGCATCCGCCAGCGATCCATTTTAATCTGTCACTTTCGTCCCACAATCTGGCGACATGCCCTTTTTCTGTTTCAAAAATATTTCAAACAATAACATTTCCTGGCCCAACCACCCAGGCTTTTCTTTTTCCAAAAAACTGCTATAATAAGCACAGTTTTTAATAAAACCCATCGTATGGACACACAAACCGACATTGCTATTTTGGGAGCTGGAATTGGTGGTTACGAAACATTCCGCTCACTTGCTAAGCAATTCAAGCGCCACGGAATCAAAAAAACCATCACTCTTATTGATCACAACAACTACTTCACTTTTACTCCCATGCTGCACGAAGTGGCCTCAGGTTCTATTGAACCACAACACGCTGCTATTCCTATTCGTGAACTTGTTTACAAAACCAAACACCGTTTTCTAAAAACCCACGTTGAATCTATTGATCCGCAAAAAAAGACAATAACTACAGTTGATGGAAAAATTAGTTATGAATATTGTGTGGTAGCACTCGGTAGTGGAGTAAATTTTTTTGGCGTTTCTGGTGCTGATCAATACGCTTATACTGTTCGTACATTATCGAGCGCTATGAAGCTGCACAATGATCTGTTCGAACTTTTAGACAAAACAACAGGCGACAAGGTTTCGCTCAACATTGTTGGTGGTGGGTATACGGGTGTGGAACTAGCCGGACAATTTATGCACCTCGCCAAACACCAACTTAAAAAACTATACCCAGAAAAAAAACTAAAAATTTCAGTCATTGAACACGGCCCATCAATTCTTGGTGTGCTACCCCAAAAAGTACAAACAACTGTACAAAAATTGCTAGAAAAGAATGGCGTAGAATTTTTGCTCAATCAAGATGTGCAGAAAATTGAGCCAAACAAAATTGAATTGGCGAGCGGTAAAACTGTTGAAAGCGATATGGTGGTGTGGTCGGCAGGTGTAAAAAATACCGGAACAACTATTTTACCAGCAGAATTTTGTGAAAAAGATCGCATTCCAGTAAATGAATTCCTGCAACACAAAAATATTCCTTCGCTCTATGCCGTAGGCGACATCGCCTTATCATTTAACTCCGGCGCCGACAAACCCCA
The DNA here is from genome assembly GCA_031972655.1 of Candidatus Magasanikiibacteriota bacterium. Taxonomy (GTDB): domain Bacteria; phylum Patescibacteriota; class Patescibacteriia; order Magasanikbacterales; family GWA2-37-8; genus DALYEE01. The sequence continues at coordinate 645 of DALYEE010000043.1, read as the reverse complement.
ACCCCAACTTGGTGAGACTGCTCACAAAGAAGGGGAGTATGTGGCCAAACATCTGGCTGCAACTATTTTAAATAAAAAAATAAAACCTTTTTACTTTCACTCGTTTGGCACACTCATGCCTATTGGGGATTGGTTTGGGGTAGCAATAATTGGAAAAGTAGTTTTCTTTGGCCGTATTGCCTGGTGGATCCGTCGCACTGCCTACCTGCTTTTTATTCCCGGGCTTTTACGCCGCTTGCGGATTGTAATTGATTGGACATTGCATAGTTTAGGATTTCGGTATATGATAGCGCTTGAAAAAAATAAACTTGAGCCTTTAAAACCTTAAAATTAATTTATTTATTAAACTAAGTACATACACGTATGATGTGTTCACACACCACAAAATGCTGTCCGAAAATGGCTGATTATGGCCTTTTAGCGCTCAGGGTTATTCTAGGAATTATCTTCATTTACAGTGGATATTCTAAGATTGCTGATCCAGCAAGGATGGTTGGTATGTTCACCGCGCTACATTTCCCAGCTCCATCGTTTTGGAACTACTTGGTAGGTATTACCGAGCTTGTTGGTGGTATTATGGTTTTGCTTGGCGCATATGCTCGCTACGCTTCTGCTGTGCTCAGCTTTGTAATGCTGGTAGCAGTA
>DALYEE010000042.1:3980-9334 GCA_031972655.1 Candidatus Magasanikiibacteriota bacterium | reverse complement strand
GGCTTACCAAAGATACGGACCCCACCTCGGAAACCTGGTCCCCTTTGCCAAACTCAAAAAAACCTTCTTCTCCACAAGCAAAGAACTCTTAATTCGCTGTCTTTTTTGGATTAAATGTTTAAAAAACTTATCCACAATAATTACATTGACGGTAATAAAATAGTTTGATAATATCAATGGTCATTTAAAAACTCGGGTTAAAAAGATGCTTAGGTATTAGACTAAACAATTTTTTATCCCGAGGTTTGGCTTGGTTTGAAAAAACCAAAACACACCAAAGGCCAAGTTGCCCAGACGCGTCCCATCGTTCCAGCGCCATTACAATAATTACATTAGGCGTATGTAACATGGCACCGTTTGGGCCCCAATTTGTCGGCGGGAGTTCCGCCCCAGAACAACCCGCGCAAGCGCTGTCTCTCACCGACAATTCTTTAACCGACCCCAACTGCGGAGCAGCAGGGGTCACAACCGCCGCGTGTAAACGCGGCAAAAAGGAGGCCCATGGCCTCAAGGAGCTGGCGCGGCCCACGCGGCCCGCCCTAGCCCGCAACTGCGGGCAAAAAAAAGACCCACCACGGCTGAGTTCTGGCTCTTTTCTTAAGAGGCCACTCAGCCATAAAAACTTGCCGGCGTTAGCTCCGGACCACGACCCTCCCCTTGATTGGGGGACGACAGGGTGTGTGCGTCACGACTACGCCGGCTTTATCATTTCTAAACGATTTTACGTTTTTAAGATCTTGCAACAAACCTCCCACATCTTTTTATTAACAAGGGAGAATGACACGATCACTGCTTTATACTTAATACCTGATACTTCATACATAGCTTCTCCGGCTTCGCTGTGGCTTCGGCGGTCAAAGCAAGCGGGGAATGTGCTCGACGCCACCTCCCGGCACCCAGACTTGATGGACTTGATAGACTTTACGGACTTGACGGACTACTCAAAATACGCTAACATAAGCCCATTATTAAATGTGGGATCTTCCGCTCAAGATCGGGAGAGTTTGTACCACGTAACATATTTCATATATGTCAAAACGCAGCAACGACCTTGCGATCAAGGTCAAAAAGAACTACATCTACTCTTGGGATGAAGCCATCAAGCTTCTCAAAGAGACCAGCGGAGTAAAATTCGACGCAAGTGTGGAAGTACACGCTCGCATTGGTATTGACCCAAAAAAGGGTGACCAACAAATTCGCTCAACCGTAGTATTGCCACACGGAACCGGTAAGGTAAAAACTATCGCCGCTTTCGTTTCTAGTGAAAAAGAAAAAGAAGCCAAAGATGCTGGAGCTGACTTTGTTTACGGTGAGGAAGATATCAAAAAAATCAAAGACACTGGTAAAATCGAATTCGAAATCGCTATCACTACTCCCGACATGATGCCTAAATTGGCAGCGGTAGCTAAAGTACTTGGACCAAAAGGTTTGATGCCTAACCCAAAAACAGAAACTGTGGGACCAAACATCAAAAAAATGATCGAGGAGCTTAAGAAAGGTAAAGTTACCTTCAAAAACGATGATACAGCTAATGTACATCAATTGCTTGGTAAAGTTAGTTTTTCTGAAGCAGCCTTAAAAGAAAATTTAACTGCTTTTATGGAAGCACTCAAGAAAGCAAAACCAGGATCTTCCAAAGGAACTTACATCAAAAATTTGGTACTCTGTACCACCATGGGTCCCGCGATCAAGATCTCTGATAATTAAACTCAAAAACAAAAACATCCGGAATAATATCCGGATGTTTTTTTGCTCAAAATCAAACATCTGTACGATTAGTAAAACGGTAATACAAGAGCTTTGGAATCCTTTGCAATAAGTCTAGGGTAGTCAAAATAAATTTTTATTAAGCATACCGTGACTCAAAAAGTTTAGCACAGCAATTTTATTTAATTTACTTGCAAATCTAGACCTGTTTGATAGTATAAATTTGTTTTAAACTAAATTTTATGACTGAAGAAACATACCAGAGACCAAGTTGGGATGAATACTTTATGGAAATTGCTCGAGCGGTAGCCAAACGCTCAACTTGTGATCGTGGTAGAGAATACCACGGTTGTGTGATTGTACAAGATAAACAAATTTTAACCACTGGTTATGTAGGCTCTCCTCCCGGCCTTCCTCACTGCGACGATGTTGGTCATTTGATGAAAACCGTTATACACGAGGATGGCCACCAATCACAGCACTGCATGCGAACAAACCACATGGAATTAAATGCTATTTGCCAAGCGGCCAAAAAAGGAGTGGCCATTGAGGGTGGTACTATGTACGTGCAATATACGCCTTGTGCTACGTGTGCAAAAGTTATTATTACTGCCGGTATCAAACGGGTGGTTTGTGAAAAACGTTATCATGCAGGCAGTGAAAGTGAAGAAATGTTCCGCCAAGTTGGGATTGAGCTACACTATTTTGAAAATGAAGTTGAACATTATGACAAACAGTAAAAAAATTATCTTTGGTTTTGTAGGATTAATGGCTAGCGGCAAAGGAACAGCGGCTAAATACTTTGAAGAAAAATATGGCGCCAGCACATATCGTTTCTCCACCATGCTGCGCGATGTTTTAAATCGTTTACATCTGGAACATAACCGAGATAATCTTATTAAATTATCAGAAGTATTACGTGCCGGTTTTGGTGAAGATATTATGGCCAAAACAATTGCCAATGACGCGCAAAACGATACAAATCAATTGGTTATTATTGAAGGTATTCGTCGACCTGCTGATATTACCTATTTATCAAAGCTACCCAATTTTGTTTTAGTAGAAATATTTGCTGACATCAAAACCCGCTACGAAAGATTAATTCTCCGACGCGAAAACCCAGATGATGCTACCAAAACCTTTGAACAATTTAACAAGGACCATGAGCGCTCTACAGAAATTACTATCCCTGAGGTAACGAAATCAGCTAGCGAGAGGGTGGACAACAGTGGAACAGCGAATGAGTTATACAATCGAATTGATCAGCTATTACAGAAATACCAAGAATAGCAATGTTTACGACTATACGCATACTATGCAACTAAAAATTAAACGCCTTCACCCCGAAGCCAAACTTCCTAACTACGCGCATGTAGGCGATGTAGGCTTAGATCTATACACACTAGAAACCTATACACTCCAACCTGGTGAGCGGCATTTTTTTTACAATGGCTTTGCACTTGAATTTCCGGTAGGCTATGCGGCGATTGTAAAAGACAAGGGAAGCCTACCAAAAAATGGTGGCTTGCATGTGCTGGGCGGCGTTTTTGACGCGGGGTATCGTGGCGAGTATAATGTGCTTAGTATAAATTTGTCCGATCAGCCATTCACGGTGGAAAAAGGCCAGAAAATTGCTCAACTTGTGATTTTTCCTGTGGCTATTGCGGATTTGGTAGAAGTGGATGAATTAACAGAGAGTGATCGCGGCACAGGTAGTTTTGGTAGCACCGGAAAATTTTAATTATCTTATTTATTTTTAAACATAAAATATATGTTTGACGGAGGGGAATCAAGAGGATTCACACCAGACGAATTTGTAAACAAACTCAAAGATAGGGCATTAGAAGATGCTGTTGCCCAACAAATAGCTGGTGAAGCAGTACCACATGCAATTGACGATGGAGATAAAACAGAGGCATCTAATCAAGTTATAGAAATGGAAGCCGATCTTCCACCTCAAGATGGCGATGATTTGACTCCTGAAATAACCATTGAAGAAGGTAACGATTCCGAAGACGGAGGAGAAGCAGATGCAGCCTAAAGAAACTCTAAAATCACCCCAATTGGGGTGATTTTTTGTTTCAGTCAAAATGGCGTAGAGACGCAAAACTTTGCGTCTCTACAATCGCTCATGCTGCACACTTGAACTTTTCTTGGCTGATGCTAATATGGAGACACCACAAATTACTTCTCTACATATCTTACCAAAACATATGCCTCAATTTACCGATGAAGAAAAAGCATTGCTTTCAAACTATGTAACCAGCACCGACAAAGATGTCTTTGCTATCAAAAACCTTCCTGGCATTGCAGGGGCAGTTTACGCTCGCTACAGCCGCGCCAAAACAGGCTTTCGCGAGACCTTGCTCAAGGAATTTGTACAAGAAGGCATGATTAGCCACGAACATGCCGAAGAACTTATTGAGCGCATTTTGGTTGCCTATGGCGACGACTCAGTGGGTGAGCTAGAAGGCGCACATGTTTCTTTTGAAAATGTTTCTGCCATTGGGGAAAAAGCGATAGTAGACCACCGCATTGGCGGCGCTTTCATTACCCAATCCACCCGCTACGTGCTTTATGATGAAAAAATGTCCAATGGTTTGTATCGTTATTACCGAGACCCAAAAATATTAGCTTCACCATTGGGACAAGAGTATATACGCGTAATGGATTTGTGTTTTGACACTTACACTCGCTTAATTCCGGTTTTACGTACGCTACTTGAAAAAAGAAAACCACTGGAAGAGGCTGAATACGATGTTCGCGGATCCGGAAAGAAGGAAAAAATTGCCGAACTAACCGAAGAAGCTCATCTGAAAGCTTTTAAACAAACTTACAATTTTGATTTGCGCGCAAAAGTCTGTGACACTCTCAGAATCTTGCTACCCCTCTCCGTTTTTCATAATACCGGTGTTTTTGGCAACGGACGTTTTTTTCAAGGAATGATTTCAAATTTTTACTCTAGCCCCCTTACGGAAGTACAAAACATGGGCACCTTAACACATGAAGCTTTAAACCAGATCATACCCAAATATGTAAAGCGCGCTCAGAAAAATGAATATGTAGTTAAAACCGAATATAATCTAAGGAAGCTAGCCGCCGAGTTAGTTCAAGGAATTGAGCCAAAAAATGGGGCCGAGGTAACTTTGATGCCATTCATTTCTTCACCCGAAGAATTTGACATTTCCACTACAGCAACCATGCTCTATGCTTATACCGATCTTTCCCTAACACAACTGATGGATCTTGTTCGCGCCCTGCCCGAAGAAAAACGTGAACTCATTCGGCAAACTTATTTGGGAGAAAGAAATATCAGAAGAGACCGCCCTGGCCGAGCATTGGAAGATGGTTATCCCTACAAATTTGATTTATTAGTAACGTTTCAGGTTTTCAAAGATTTAATGCGTCACCGCATGAGTTCCCAAATCTGGCAAGATTTTACTCCTGTTCACGGCTTCCATATTCCAGAAGAAGTGAAAGAGCTAGGCTTAGAAAATGAAATTTTGGCCGTGGAAAAAGAAGCACGCGAGCTTTACCATAAATTATGCACTGCGGGATTCCAAGCCGAGGCGCAATACACCGTACTTCATGGGCACAAAACACGCTGGATCATTCAGGCCAACGACCGAGCACTCATGCACATGGTA
>DALYEE010000042.1:0-3970 GCA_031972655.1 Candidatus Magasanikiibacteriota bacterium | reverse complement strand
ACGCACCACTCCCCAAGGCCACCCCGAATACCGCATGATCTGCCAACAAATCCACCGAGAAGTGGCCAAACGCTCTGCCTGGAGAGGTAAAGCTATGAATTTTGTTGATTACAATGATTATTATTGGTCACGCGCCGACAGTGAAGCCAAGCAACGAGTAAAAGAGCAGTTGCTCGATGAAAAATATAAAAAAACTAATTAAAAAACATGCCCTCACCACAAGGAAAGTTTATTGTTCTTGATGGACCAGAAGGTTCTGGAAAAAGCACCGTAATTGATCATTGGAAACAACAGTTTGAAAAAGAAGGTAAAAAAATTTTTGATTTAAAATCTTTTTGGCGGACGTACGACTGCCAACCAGAAGCGGCAGATGTTTTGGCGGCAGATATTATTTTTAGTGCCGAGATGAGCTATACCGGAATCGGCAAAGTACTACGCGAAGAACTAATCAAAAATGGAACAAATTATCCCCCACTAGCGATTGCCGAAGCCTATGCACTAGACCGCATGATTTTGTATAAAAAATATTTCATACCTGCTTTAGCCTTAGGTAAAACTATTATTTCCGACCGCTCCGTCAGCACCTCACTAGTATATCAACCACTTTCTGATCAGTCCGTTACTTTCGAGAAAGTTACCAATTTACCCGGGAATAAAATTGCTTTAGAAAACCCTCCAACAGATCTTATCCTGCTTCAAATCGAGCCAGAAGTTGGTTTAAAACGTTTGGCCACCAGACACGGTAAAAATGATGATGCTATTTTTGAGCATCTTGATTTTCAAGAAAAAGCCTACAAAATTTTTATGTCCGAGGAATTCAAATCTGTTTTTACCGCTCTTGGAACAACGGTGCACTATTTGCCGGCCGATGAAGAAATTGATATACTTAAACAAACATCTACCGAACTTCTCACATCTATTCTAAATTATTAATTAGAATAATTTATGCTACTTAGCGCTTCTCAGATTCTTCAAAAAAGTTGGAAGACCTACACTTTCAATTTTAAAAAATTTCTTCCGTTTATTGGTTTTTTTACCGCACTATTTTTTTTACAGGCAGCACCCGAAATATATAATGCACTAGAGGCGCATTATGGTCTGTTTATCAACAGCGCAATAGTAGTACTCATTGTTTTACTTGTTTTTGTTACCATCTTATCTGTTATAAGCATCTGGGGCATAGCAGCACTTAGTTTTTTTATAAGGGATCTTTTAAACAATCAGCCAACTCAAAAAATTTCTGTCTATTTGAAAAACACACAGAAATTTCTTCCTCCGATGATTATCACTTCGCTTCTCGTAGGGTTCATCGTATTCGGCGGAACATTATTGTTTTTGATACCGGGTATAATTTTTAGCGTCTGGTATGCGTTTATCATCAACACGGTACTTTTTGAAAATAAACAAGGAATGGAAGCGCTTGATGCAAGCAAAACACTGGTAATCGGACGATGGTGGAAAATCTTGTGGAGATTAGTCGTACCTGGTTTTTTGTATACTATCGCTGCTTTTTTACTTATCACCATAATTCTCTGGCCATTTAATGGTTCCTCCATTTTTGTACAATCCTATGAACTAACCGATTCTTCACTCTTACTAAATAGTTTATCTGAACCTTTGGGCAAATCACTGCCAACAGTATTATTAAACAATTTTGTTTCTTCTGTTATTTTCGCTTTAATCATCCCACTTAGTACTCTTTCATTTTTTATTCTTTATCAAAGCGCAAAAGAAAATAAATAGTTTTTTACTTATTAACACAAAAACGCCGTATGCTTATTTCCACAACAGAGTTAATTTTACAAAGTTGGAAGATTTATTTTAAAAACTTCAAGACGTTAATATCTTTTATTGGAATACAAATACTTTTGGTTATTGTGGCTTTTGGTGTGCCAGGTGGCTTATTTTACTTAGCCAGTAAAACTTCTTCGGTCTTTTTAATGATCCTTGGAGTGATTACCTATGTTCTGGGAATTTGTGCTGCAGTATACGGTGGACTCTGGATCAATGTTGCCACTTCAAAAGCAGCTAAGAATGCTATTGAAAACAAAATCATGAGCATCTCAGACGTATTTAAAAAAACTCATTCACTCATCTTACCAACTTTTGGCACCACTCTTTTAAAAGTTGCTCTCATTTATCTAGGGCTAATTGCCTTTATTATTCCGGGAATCATCATGCTGGTGACGTACGCGTTTGCTGAAACAGCTGTGGTTTACGATGAGCCAAAAGAAGGCGCTGCTGCAATCCGCTTGAGCAAAGATCTAGCCTTAGGTCGTTGGTGGAGAATGCTTGGTCGCTGGCTAGCAGCATATCTTTTACCTATACTAGTAATTTCGGTTATCGCCTACTTATCCTCACTCTCCTTTAAGGGTTCTATAGTTAGCGCAGCAACTGAGCAACGTGTGCCGGTGGTTTTAGATGAAGGACTACTTTACGATATAACCGGATCTGATTTTAACGGTGATGATTTCTCAGGTTTTGATAGCTACATGAATAGCAGACAGTCTTTACGCAAAGAACTCTCAATCAGCCCAAGGTTTATCGCCTACTTTGGATCATTTTCCATTCTAAGCATTCTACTTGCTCCATATTTTACCGTTGTAGCTGGTCTTCTTTACACCAGCGCCAAGGCCAACCAAATGAAGAAAGTGTAAATTCAATTTACCCAGAAGAAGGTGCTTAAAACACCTTCTTTTTTTATTGCTAAATCAATTCAAAAATGCTAAACTTTAAGAAAATTGAACTAATTTCTTATGTCATCTTACATCCCCATCATTGGTCTCGAAGTGCATGTAGAGCTCAAAACAAAAAGCAAAATGTTTTGCTCTTGTTTAAATGATCCTTTTATAGAAACACCTAACGTTAATATTTGCGAAATTTGCTTGGCTCACCCGGGCACACTTCCAGTTCCGAACAAAACCGCTATTGAATGGACAGTTAAAATTGCTACTGCCTTACACTGTAAAATCGCAGAGCTGAGCAAGTTTGATCGTAAACATTACTTCTATCCCGACCTACCCAAAGGCTACCAAATTTCACAATCTGACCAGCCTATTGGCGAGCATGGTTTTATAGATCTCGATCTATCTAGTACAGATAACCAGCGTGAAAAAGCGCGTATTGGTGTCACTAGAGTGCATCTGGAAGAAGATACAGCCAAACTTTCCCACGACACCACAGGTAACACTTTGGCCGATTTTAATCGGGCTGGTGTGCCATTAGTGGAGATTGTATCTGACCCCGATGTACAAAGTGCGGCAGAAGCCAAGCTTTATTGCCAGGAACTACAAATGATTTTACGATCACTCGGTGTAAGCAATGCAGAAATGGAAAAAGGACAAATGCGCTGCGAAGCGAACATTTCTTTGCAGGAATTAGGCAAATTTACCATTGAATCGGGTGTAGTGAAGCCAGTTGGTAACTATAAACTAAACTCGAAAGTAGAAGTTAAAAACATTAACTCTTTCAAAGCAGTAGAAAAAGCTATTTTATACGAAACTGAGCGGCAAACTGAGCTTTTGGATAAGGGAGAAAGTTGGGTACCCGAAACACGCGGCTGGGATGAAACAACTGGCAAAACATTGTATCAGCGCTCCAAAGAAAGTTCCGCAGACTACCGCTACATGGCCGAACCAGATATTCCCCCATTTAACCCACAAAAGATTGCTGGAGAAATTGCCTTACCAGAACTACCCCAAGCTAAACGGCTTCGCTTTGAAGAAGAATACGGATTTTCACGTGCTGATTCTGAATTTTTTAGTGAAAATGAGGATTGGGCGGATTATGCAGAGCAAATTATGAGCGAACTAGTGGAATGGGTTCATTGTTTGCCAGAAAATGACAAGCAGACTGATGAAATAAACGAACAAAAGAAAGCGCAGCTTGCCAGACTTGCTGGCGGTTGGATTACGAGCAAACTGATCGGCGCTATGGTGGAACGGAAAAAAGATATCCGAACTTTAAAACT
>DALYEE010000041.1:7620-9344 GCA_031972655.1 Candidatus Magasanikiibacteriota bacterium | reverse complement strand
AAACGAACTCATTAAATCTGGTGCAACTTTGGTTAGCTGCGCTAACGATGTCATCGAAGCCCTGCATCTCAAAAACATTCAAACAATTATCGAAAACCGTCAAACTCTTCCTGCTTCTACTCCACTAGAAGCGACTATCCTGGCCACGCTTTCTAAGGAACCCAAGCATGTGGACATGATTATCAAAGAAACTAAACTCGAAAGCCAGATTGTGAATAGCAACCTGGTCTTGATGGAAATGAAAGGCCGAGTAAAAAATTTAGGGGGGATGATGTATGTGATTAAGTTTTAGTTTTTTCTTTTGGGGTGAGCAACAATCGCAGTTTTTTCATTTTTGCCATCACCATCATCATCTTCATCTAAAGAAGCTAGGCCGACAAACTTTGTTTCATCGGTAGATCTTTTGGATATTCTTGTTTGTTCGCCACCCAATTCAACTCTGCTGGACATAACTGTTTTGTCACTACCTTTATTCCCAGAAACAATTTCCCCTGCCACCTGACCTTGAATCTTGTCTTTAGTTGTTGGTTTATCAGTTTCATAACCCAAATCATCATCATCTAATGAAGGCAGATTAAATTCTTGCTTGGGCGGTTCCATTCCCATTTTCCCTGCAAACTCAGGATTCACATAAAAAGTATCATGACCACTTTTTCCTCCTTCAGGCATATATTTGAAATTTAAAAAATAAATAAAGTATTCACTATTTTCAATTCTTAATACTTAATACCTGCTACCAGATACCTCGTACACATACATTATAGCCAAAGTTGACACTTCGGGCAATTTTGCCTAAACTAAACGCTTAGTAGATCGTTACGGCAGCACAAAATGTATTCAATCTTCCCCATTTTATGAAAAAATTAGTCATCGTGGAGTCCCCTACCAAAGCCAAAACAATATCTAAATTTCTAGGCAAAGACTACATTGTAAAGTCTTCTTTTGGTCATGTGCGCGATTTACCGAAAAGCAAACTCGGGGTAGATGTGGAAAATGGATTTACCCCACAATACGTTGTCAGCCGTGACAAAACCAAAACCGTCAAAGAACTGAAAGACATTGCCAAAAAAGTAGACACCGTACTATTCGCAACTGATGAAGACCGCGAAGGGGAAGCAATTTCTTATCACTTAGCAGAAGTTTTGGGAATTGACCCAAAAAAAGCCGAACGTATCACATTTCATGAAATTACCAAGCGCGCCATTGAAGAAGCCATTCTTCACCCTCGGGCGCTCGATTTGAAACTTTACGATGCGCAACAAGCCCGCCGTATTCTTGATCGTTTGGTGGGTTACAACCTCTCACCATTTTTATGGCGCAAAATCGCCCGCGGACTTTCTGCCGGCCGTGTACAATCTGTCGCGGTGCGTATGATTGTGGAACGTGAACGTGAAATCCAAAAGTTTATTTCCGAGGAATACTGGAGTATAGAAGGTATTTTTTCTCACGAAAAGCATGAATTCCCGGGAACACTTCATAGTATTGCCGACAAAAAGTTAGAAAAAATGGATTTAAAAAACAAAGAACAAGTTGATAAGATTGTAGCAGATTTAGAAAAGGCAAAATATTCAATCAAAGACATCGAGGAAAAAGAAACGGTTCGCGCGCCACTTGCTCCATTTACCACCTCTACCTTACAACAAGAGGCCAACCACGCTTTGGGTTTTTCTGCCAAACAAACCATGCGCCTCGCTCAGCAGCTTTACGAAGGTGTGGAGCTTGGT
>DALYEE010000041.1:0-7610 GCA_031972655.1 Candidatus Magasanikiibacteriota bacterium | reverse complement strand
CTTGGTAGCGAAGGTTCTGTTGGTTTAATCACCTACATGAGAACTGACGCGGTAAATTTATCTGAGCAATTTTTGAACGAAGCTAATGAATATGTCAAAAAATCTTTTGGTAAAGAATACCAACTACCTTCTCCACGATTTTTCAAAAACAAAAGCAAGGGCGCTCAAGAAGCACACGAAGCTATCCGCCCAACGGACCCACATCGTGACCCCGAGCTAGTCAAACCATTTTTGGAACGCAGCCAATATCGACTTTATCATTTAATTTGGCGCCGCGCTGTAGCTACGCAAATGAGCGATGCCAAATTAAAAAACATCCGCGCAGATATTTTAAGCAATAATAATTACCTATTCCGATCTACCGGACAGTCGATTATTTTTGATGGTTGGCTCAAACTTTACCCAGAAAAAATAAAAGAGAACTTTTTACCTGAATTTAAAATTAAAGATGCCGTTGATTGTATTGAGTTAAAACCCGAGCAGCATTTTACCGAGCCGCCTGCCAGATATTCTGACGCAACCTTGGTAAAACTGATGGAAGAATACGGCATTGGTCGCCCTTCTACCTACGCACCAACTATTGCTACCATTGAAGAGCGTGGCTATGTGGAGCGCGATGACAAAAAAAAGCTTAAACCCAAAGATATTGCGTTTTTGGTTAACGATTTGCTCGTCGAACATTTTTCGCAAATTGTGGATTACCAATTTACCGCTCAAATGGAAGAAAACCTGGATGAAATTGCCGAAGGTAAAAAAGATTGGCAACCAATTATTGCGACTTTCTACCATCCTTTTAAAGAGAACCTGGATGCCAAAGATAAAGAACTAACCAAAAAAGATTTAACAGAAGAAAAAACCGATGAGGTGTGCCCTAAATGTGGCAAACCGATGGTTATTAAAGTGGGACGCTTCGGAAAATTCTTTGCCTGCAGCGGTTACCCTGAATGTAAAACCACAAAACCTTTGCCAGACGAAGAAAAATCTTTACCTAAAGTTGAGCTGAGTGAAGAAATTTGCAACAAATGTGGTTCGCAAATGGTTATCAAACACGGACGTTTTGGTCCTTTCTTGGGCTGCTCAAATTATCCAGATTGTAAAAATATTAAGGCAATTGAAATCAAAACCAATGTGGCTTGTCCAAAATGTTCTAAAGGTGAATTGATTGAAAAACGCACTAAGCGACGAAAGATTTTCTACGGATGCAACCGCTATCCAGAATGTGACTTTGCGCTGTGGGACAAACCGACCGGAGAAGTTTGTCCAAAATGCAAACAACCGGTAGTTTTTGGTGCCAAAGGTGTGGTAAAATGTAGTAGCAAAGAATGTGATTACGTTGCAGAGCAAAACTCATAAAATAAACCATACTTCCCATGAGCTCAATTAATCTTCATTCACCAACTACAAAAAAACTAGTCTCAATTATCACCTTTTCATTTTTGATAACTTTTGCTTGCTCAAGATTATTTGTTTATCTTGTTTTGGGGCACTTAATGCCAGATTTTTTTCTAACCATCAAAGGTGTCCATATTCATCACTTTACTTACGGTCTTTTTATTCTCGTATTTGTGGGACTTTATTTAATCCTCAAGCGCCCAGAATTAGGCTCTAACTCTTTTAGGAACATCACCATTATCTACGGTATTGGGCTAGGGTTAACATTTGATGAATTCGGCATGTGGATTCGCCTAGAAGATGATTATTGGGTGCGCCAAAGCTACGACGCAGTGATCATTGTTACTCTTCTTTTAGTTAACATCGCTTACCACAAGACGCTTTTTAGTTGGCTAAAAGAGGCAGGGCAAATGACCAAAAGAATTTTTAAAAAATAAAAAACCCGGAACTTTTGAGTCCAGGCGTTCTATGTAGATGCGTACGGGTAAACCTTTAATGCCAAGGGTGATATTAAGGTCCCGATTTGCATCTACAACTATAATTATATCAAAAAAAAGCGCTAATTACAAGGTTTTGAGTTAATAAGATAAAACAAAAGATCAGTATGTACTGATCTTTTGTTTTATCTTAGCCAAAAAATGAAATTCGTCTAAAAACAGCACGACTCCGCTATAAATAGTGGAGTCATGTGTTGGCGTTTAGGTTCTCTTAATATCACAACTACACTATACCACATTTTTCGACTTTTGTCAATAGCGTGCTATTTAGCTAAAATTAGCGCAAAAGACGTTAAAAGCTGGCTTTAAAGCGAAAGGGTGAGGATTAGGCGTAGGTAAGAAGAAAATATTGAAGGAATATTGGATAATAAAAAAATTAAGAAGATATTGGATATAATATTCTAATTTGGTGAAAAACCTTACCTTTGTAATTAAATATAGCCTAGCCAACAACACACTTGATAGACCCGCATACCGGCAGGCAGGCTTGATGGACTTTAAAGACTTAAGCCTACCAACTACCTCCGCCACCCCCACCAAAACCACCGCCGGAACTACCACCAGAAAAACCACTACCGCTTGATGGGTTAGAAATAAATACAGAATTACTTTTGGAAGAGAACTTACTCAAGTCACGAGTAAGACTCATCAGAGTAAATGCCTGCCAATTTCCGGCATACCATGATGGCGGCTCAACGTAAATTCCTTCAAATTGTTTAGACCATTCCTTTTCCACCCCCAGCACCATTGCGTAAGGTAAAAACTTTTCAAACAATTCAGGCTTTTTTGCTGGAGCGTTATGAAATGCCAAACGATCTTTTTCTGTAACAGACAAAAATAATTTAAATCCTTCAATTTTTTCTTTAGCCATTATTCCCTTTTGTGTATAGCGAGGCATAAAATATCCAAAGAAACCAATTATGAAACCGGAAATCATTGGTACAAAAATATTCATCGTTGAACTGATTATCAAGCTAAATGTTGCGAGCACAAACCCACTAAGACCAATTAAAATAGCGAGAATATAGTACCTAGTTCTAAGTTTCGCAGGATTAGAAAGGAAATAACCATCATTTGTTATTTTTTTATACACCTCACCAATAACTTTCGGCGCAGTCTTATAAAAACTGTTTTTCAAATCTGCCAAAGTTACTTCATCTTTTTTGCTAAACAATTCATTGAAAACCAATAATTCAATTGGATTGGTAATACTTGATCCATCTTTTAGTTTTTTGAGGGCATAATCTTTTTTACTGTCACCTAAATATATAATTTTTAGATAACCCTTTACTGCCAAATGAATAAATATCGAAGAAATATGCTTGATAGAAATTTTTTGCCTTACTATTGTCGAAACCTCAATAGGTAGCAGATTATCTGGCGGTTCGTATTCGGCAACGACTACGCCTCGCCCCTTTAATTCTTTGCCCCGTGTGTACCAGAGGTAGAACATGATTGCAAAGGAAATAAACGGTGTAAATAAAATCCAATTATCTTGAATAAACCACATAATTTTTTGGGCTGATGTTGGCGGGTTAATATTACCCTTTGGAAAACCAACTACCACCGTAAAATCATTATACGCTGGTAAAGAAGTGCTATTTTGGATTGCCACATTTGAACCTATTTTTTCAATTGTACATGCACCGGCAGTTGAACCAACCACACCATTGAAACATGTAACATTCAGATCTTTTTCTTGGATACTGTTTGGTAGTAAAACCGCCACAGACGATTCCACAATCGGCACCTCCCAACCTGAGCCAACTACATTCCAATAAACCTCATCATGATCAGGCAAAAAGCTAACCGCACGCTCCACTTCATAGCTAATTACATAAGTTTTTATTCCGCTAACTGTTTTGTCCGCATCACCAATTTGCACATAGATTTGATCCGCTTTGTTTTTAACCGTGTGTTTATAATCGATTCCGGATTCATCCTTAACAGACAAAACATGAAGTCGTAAGTTGTAATTAGTGTTTATTGCATTTGATCTATCAACATACTTCACGGGAATATAGCGAAATATTCCGTGTTTATTGAGTGTTCCAAAATCGTAAGTAATTTTTTCTTCAACAGATAGTTTGGCATCTTTGCCAACCGTGATTTTTGAATCAAAATTTAAAACTTTTTCTACAGGCTCAGGAAGCACCACATCAGCACGAGCACAATTTATACTCACAAAAAATGTCACAATAATTGCTGCCAAAACACCAAAAAACCGCTTTTTCATATTTTTAAAATAATCAAAAATTTTAGGATAAAACTAGTGCGATAATGCGCTCATCTACAAGTATACGGTAAGTAAATATACCGGTCAATTGAATTATTTTTATAGTTCAGCTATAGTGAATTATAAGTAAATTATATGCCTCATACAATAAAACTGCCGGAAAATCTAACGATTGATGTTTTAATCGATAAAATTAAATCTTACAATCATAGCGCCGACTTAGACATGGTTAGGCTAGTTTATGATTTTGCCGCCAAGGCACATGATGGACAATTTAGAAAATCTGGAGAACCATATATTATTCACCCCCTTTCTGCGGCCTATATTTTGGCAACCATGAAAATTGAAGTTAACATTATTCTTGCCACACTTTTACACGATGTACCAGAAGACACAGCCGTTACTCTGGAAGAGATCGAAAAAAATTTTGGAAGCGATATCGCTTCAATGATCTGTGGAATTACCAAACTGGGCAAACTAAAATACCGAGGGGTGGAGCGCTATATCGAAAACCTACGTAAAATGTTCGTGGCCATGGCCGAGGACGTGCGGGTGATGATTATTAAGTTTGCAGATCGGACACATAACTTACTGACTTTAGATTCATTGCCAGAAAAAAAACGTTACCGCATCGCTCTGGAGAGCTTAGAAATTTATGCTCCCATTGCCCACCGGCTCGGTATGGGTGAATTTAAAGGAATGCTCGAAGACTTGTCTTTCAAATATGTTTACCCCAAAGAATACGAAAGAACAAAGGTAATACGAGACAAAATTTTAGAAGGAACAGAAGTTTATATCGAAAAAATTATTGGAAAAATTAAAAACGAACTTACCTTTTCACACATTCCTTTTATTGAAGTATACGGCCGAAAAAAACAGCTCTATAGTTTTTATGAGAAACTTCAGAAAAAAAATTGGGAAACAGACAAAATTTATGACACCTTGGCCTTGCGCATTATTGTTCCCACCATTGGAGATTGCTATGCCACTTTAGGTATCATTCACAAATTATGGAAGCCATTGAAGGGTAGAATTAAAGATTACATTGGTCAACCAAAACCCAATGGATATAAATCTTTGCACACAACCGTATTTGCCGACCAAGGAAAAATAGTTGAGTTTCAAATACGTACTCCCGAAATTCAAGAAAACGCTGAATACGGTATTGCTGCCCACTGGCTTTATGACGAAAATGGCGCCCGAAGACCAACCAAAGAAATAGCCTGGGCAAAAGAACTGGTCAAAATCCAGCAAGAAGTGCTCAACAAACTTTCCGATTTGGAAGCTTTAAAAATAGATTTTTTCCACAATCGTATTTTTGCTTTTACTCCAAGTGGTGATGTAATCGATCTACCTGAAGATGCTACACCCGTTGATTTTGCCTATCAAATTCACTCAGAAATCGGTAACACTTGTAGCCAAGCAAAGGTTAACGACTTAATAGTAAAACTTGATACACCCCTACAGAGCGGTGACGTGGTTGAAATTATTACCGACAAAAACCGTAAAGGACCAAGCGCTGATTGGTTAAAATTTGTAAAAACGCACGAAGCCAGAACGCATATCAAAAGCAGTATAAAGAAGAAATCTCTCGGCAGTTGGTTACGAGG
Organism: Candidatus Magasanikiibacteriota bacterium; assembly: GCA_031972655.1. Lineage (GTDB taxonomy): Bacteria > Patescibacteriota > Patescibacteriia > Magasanikbacterales > GWA2-37-8 > DALYEE01. The sequence goes on along the minus strand of DALYEE010000041.1, from coordinate 1,875 downwards.
CATGCTTCCGACGAAGAAAAAATGATTTGTGATGTGAGGTATCAAGTATAATGTATCAGGTATCATGGAAAACAGTAGAGACGCATTCGATGCGTCTCTATGAATTTAGATAATTTTCCCTTAAGACTTTATACCAGATACTTGATACTTGCATCTCTAGGTAATAATTTTTTTAATCAACTCATTTAATTCTTCTGTAGAATGATAGTTAATGGTAATAGATCCTTGCTCACCCTTTTGAGAAATAGAAACTTTTGCTCCCAACACAGTACGCAGTTTGTCTTCTAGGTAAACGGTGTTAGCATCTTTTCGGGTAGGATTTTTATGAAGATGAACTTTATCACTAACTTCTTTTTCTAATTCACGGACAGAAATTTTTTGGCCGAGCATGGAGCTTAGCATGTCGAGCTGATCTTTTTCGGTTTCCAAACTCAAAAGCGTACGGCCTTGGCTCATACTGATTTTGCCTTCGAGCAATGCGGTTTGAATCGGCCCAGGCAAATCCAACAAGCGCACAGTATTAGCTACCGCAGGGCGGCTCTTGCCAACTTTTTTGGCTACTTCTTCTTGAGTCAAACCAAACTCTTCAATCAAACGCTGGTACGCAAAAGCTTCTTCCAAAGCATTCAAATCTTGGCGCTGGATATTTTCAATCAAAGCAATTTCCAGCTTCTGTTGATTCTCCAATTTTTTTACAACCACCGGCACTGTTCCCAAACCAACAATTTTTGCCGCACGATAACGACGCTCCCCCGCAATCAATTCATAGCCGCCATCAGGCTTTTCATTCACGAGCAATGGTTGCAAAATTCCATGCTCTTTGATAGATGCCGCCAACTCTTCAAGCTCTTCTGGTTTGAAATGTTTACGTGGCTGGTTGGTCATTGGTTTCACCGAAGAAATTGGTACCTGCCAAATTTTTTCACCAGGAGTTGTCGTATTATTATTTTTGAATTCCGGGCTAGTTACTGGTTTAGGTTGTGAGGTGGAGCTGATAAGCGCTCCGAGTCCGCGACCGAGTGACATATGTTGTTTTGTTAAAACGTTTTAATTTTGAATAAAGAATCAGGAATTAAGAATAATGGACACGAAAATAAAAACTGTTTTTCATATTTTCATGATTCATAATTCCTGATTCTTTATTCTTAATTCATCACACTTTTTCAAATTGCTCTAATACTTCCCGTGCTAACCGTTCATACGCTTTAGCTCCCTTGCCCCCAGGTTCATAATGAAAAATGCTTTTACCGTAACTTGGAGCTTCGGCGAGGCGAACAGTTCGTGGAATTACGGAGCGAAAAATATTATTGGGGAAATATTTGTACAGCTCTTGAAAAACTTCCTCAGACAAACGGTTGCGAGAATCGTACATGGTCAAAACTGCTCCCAAAACACTTAGGTTTGGTTTGATATTATCGCGTACCAGTTCAATGGTTTTTAGAAGTTGTCCTAAACCTTCCAAAGCGTAATATTCAGCCTGAACCGGAATGAGGATTTGGTCAGCTGCTACCAGGCCATTAACGGTTAGAATGCCCAGTGATGGTGGGCAGTCGATCAACACAAAATCATAAGCATGGGATACCTCGGCCAAAATATCCGATAATTTCATCTCACGGCCTTCTACCTGCACTAGTTCAACATTAGCTCCCGCCAAGTCTGGCGTGGCTGGTACCACACGTAAACCAGCGTGGTGGGTGTTAAAAGCCACGTTATGGATAGATTCTTGCCCCATAATGGCATGGTAGAGCCCTTTGTCCAATTGATTGTTTTTAAGGCCCAAACCAGATGTTGCATTGCCCTGGGGGTCAAGATCTACCAATAACACAAATTTACCCGCTTCAGCGAGCGCAGCGGCCAAATTTACCGCTGTAGTGG
>DALYEE010000040.1:8281-9618 GCA_031972655.1 Candidatus Magasanikiibacteriota bacterium | reverse complement strand
TTTTTAGCACTATTTTGCTATTCTATGGGATGTTTCTTAAAAAGGAGTAAAGAATGAGTAGCAACCAAATGTCTAGAGAGAATTTCGAAGCACTCATTGTTCGATTGTTGGAAATGTTTGATGTGTTGGGATTAAAGAGACGTCCGCCTATTGGACCAACTGTTACCACCCTTTTCCACGCCTATATGTGGGGGCATTTCGGTGGGGTTGAAGCTGAAAGTTCTTGTTCAGAGAAACCCGACTCGGAACCCGCGCTAATTTCTGAAGAAACACTGGAAACAGTGACGCTTGAATTAGCTATCATGTTGGTGGAAGCGGGAACAAGTGGTGTTATCTTAAATGAACACCTGATTGGCTTGAGAAACATGGTGATCAATATGATTCGAGAGAATTATATTTGTGACAACATTGAACAGTTGGCTGCGTCGCAAGCAAAGTTTGGTCTCAATGCGAAGTGGGGCGAACTGGCCAGGCTTTGCAGAGTGGCCGAAGACAATATCCAGAGGTTTCAAAATCTTGCACTTGCTAATTTTCCAAATGGTTACCCAACTTTGTTCGGTGAATAGTACTTTAATCTAAAGCTCAAACAATTCCAAAATTTGAGCGATTTCAAAAACAACTTTGTAAAAGGTTGTTTTTGTTTTCATATCTAATTTTTTCAATGATATTGCTATTTTCTTCTGCATTTGATAGATTGGGTTGTACATAAAAAAGAGGTGGACCATGTCAGAAAAAAAACAGATGCCACGAAGAATATTTGATGAGATGGTAGGCGCTTTCCGGGAAGTTTTTAGCAGTTGCGGCCTGGTTCCCAAGCAAACAGTAATGGTGGTGCAAAATATTGCCACCGCCTCGTATCGTTTTTTAGAAACATTGGGTGGGGTTGAGCCTGGAATGTGCAAAACACTTCCTGTGGCCGATCCGGATATACCACCAATCAGTAAGCAAAAACTCGATTTGATTACTGCCCGGTGCGCAATGCTGTTGTTTAAAGCAGGGGTGGTAGATATTTGTGGAAATGTACAACTTGATGCCTTGCGAGTCTTGCTTTTGGCAATAATTAGCGAGAATTTTAAGTGTACGAATATCACAGAATTAGAGGGTGTTTCTCATCGCCTCGATCTTATTTCTGTTGAGTGCCTAGAGGATTTCGCCGGATTTAGTGGATTATCTGCCGAAGAAACCAAAAGTTTTATAAGTGAGACGAGTAAACATTGGTTGCCAAGGTAAGCGTTCTTTTGTGCAGAGCTCAAATGTGTTTGAGCGATTTCAAAAACAACTTTATCCAAAGTTGTTTTTGTTTTAATTTTGTTCCAATATTGCTATTTTACTGATTA
>DALYEE010000040.1:0-8271 GCA_031972655.1 Candidatus Magasanikiibacteriota bacterium | reverse complement strand
TATTTTGTATGTTATTTGATAGGTTGGGTGCTGTACTAAGAAAGAGGTGACACATGATCGACAAAGCGATCGAAAAAGCCAAGTCCGCACCCATCAAGCAGTTGGTTTTTGAGGCAGTTTTTTTAGGGTTTATTAAAATTTTCCACCAGCATCATCTGAAATTTAATTGGGCTGCGACAGACGTCACTGCCAGAAAATTTCTAGAAGATTTTTTCAAACAAATGTTGAGTGGTGTGGAGGTTGCAGAAGTGGAAGAGCGTGTGGGTCAAGATGAGTTTGTTTCAGTGATTACGCTTGACCACATTGTGTTAGAGTGCGCTATTCTTATAACAGAAAAGGGTGAGTTGAGCGTACACTTTGTTGAGGTGCTAAACTGTTTGCGAGCAAACATCATTGATTTTATTGAGAAGTGGGGAATTTGTCATAATATTGGTGATTTGAGACAAGCTCGGTCACAATGGGGAAGCTATAGATTGTGGGCTACTTTGGCAGAAAAGTGCCAAATTAATCATGATGAAATCCAAAAATTTAGACAGTGGTCATATGAGAAAAATGGCTACTATGAACCATAGTGGTTAAGATCACATCACCACCTCACGGGTGTTTCAACAGTTTTACTCGAACCAGTGAATGGAGGTTCGAGTGTGTTTAAAAAGCAATCTTGTGAACAGCAAGGTTGCTTTTTAAAACGATTTGTTTTTTTGTGGTATAATCATCGTCTATGTTCAACGCAGAGCAAGTACTCAAAATAACCTTCGGTTACGACAGTTTCCGCTTTAATCAAGAGGAAATTATTGCTTCGATTTTGAATCGTCGAGATACGTTTGTGTTGATGCCAACCGGAGGTGGAAAGTCGCTCTGTTACCAAATACCAGGCTTGATGCTAAGCGGGCTTACGGTGGTCGTTTCGCCCCTTATTGCGCTGATGAAAGATCAGGTCGATGCCCTTCGGCTCAATGGAATTAGTGCTGAGTATTTAAACTCATCGCTCGACTACACGGAACAGCAATATATTATCGATCGTTTAAAACAAAATGAACTAAAATTTTTATACGTTGCCCCGGAAAAATTATTAGGCAACAATCTGGGGTTTCTCTCTTTTTTAAAAACATTGCGTATTTCTCTGTTTGCTATCGACGAGGCCCACTGTATTTCTTCGTGGGGCCATGATTTTCGCCCCGAATATCGCCAACTCAATATTTTAAAACAACACTTTCCCAAAGTTCCGGTTTTAGCCCTCACTGCCACAGCCGATCAAATCACTAGAAAAGACATTGTAGAAAAATTAGCGCTCGATGAGCCGCAAGTTTTTATTTCTAGCTTCAACCGGCCAAATATTTCTTACACCGTAGTGCCCAAGAAAAATTATTATGGTGAGTTAAAAAATTATTTAAACAAACATCGCGACGATGCGGGAATTATTTACGTTTTTTCTCGCCGAGCAGCCGAAGATTTAGCCGAGGATTTAAATACCGATGGTTTTTCGGCCGCGCCCTATCACGCTGGTTTGAAACAAGAAACACGTGCCAAGCATCAGGAGCAGTTTGTAAAAGATGAGATAAAAATCATTGTTGCTACCATTGCTTTTGGTATGGGAATCAACAAATCAAACGTGCGATTTGTGGTGCATGCGGACTTGCCAAAAAATATTGAAAGTTATTACCAAGAAACTGGGCGTGCTGGACGAGATGGTTTGCCAAGCGAAGCGCTACTATTTTTTAGCGGGGGAGACGTGGTGAAAATAAAACGCTTTGCTGCAATAGATGGTAACCCTGAGCAAACTAAAATAATGTTACAAAAACTATCGCAATTGGTAGAAATGTGCGAGTCATTTAGTTGTCGACGAAAAAAAATTCTCAACTACTTTGGCGAAGAAGCACCAGAAACATGTTCGAATTGTGATGCCTGCTTAACAGAGTTTGAAAAATTTGACGCCACGGTTGTTGCTCAAAAAGCACTGTCTGCAGTAGCACGACTAGAAAGTCAGTATGGACTTACTTATGTAGTAAACATTCTGCGTGGTTCTAAGTCGGAGAAAATCAAGCCGCATCATCAATCACTAAAAACATATGGCAGTGGCGCGGACATCAGCGCGGATAAATGGGTTGATTATATTAAACAATTGATGCAACAAGGATATTTGCGCCAAAGTGATGGTGAATATCCAGTTTTACAACTTACTCAGAAAAGTATCCCGGTTTTGAATGGCCAAGAAAAAGTTTATCTCATGAAATCGCGCTTGAAAAAAGAGGTGGTGCATGTAGAACAGCCTTTGGAAAAAGATTTATTCCTCGAACTCAAAGCCATCCGCGCGCGTTTGGCACACCAAGAAAACATGCCGGCTTATATTATCCTTTCGGATGCAACACTGGTGGAGTTGGCCACATATTTACCCCAAAACGAGGTAGAGCTTCGCCAAATTTCTGGTTTTGGCGATACCAAGGTAGCACGTTATGCCAAACAGTTTTTACCCATTATTCAAACATATTGCGCTGACCATGCTTTATCATCCAAAATTTCTTTAAAAACACCCAAAAGAGAGCGTGTTCCTAAAGAAGAAAAAACGTCACATACCAAACGCGAAAGTTTATTGCTATTTAAAAGTGGCAAAAGCGTTGGGGAGATTGCGCAGATGCGCGGATTATCTTTGGCAACCGTGGAAACACATTTGGCGCACTTTGTATCTACCGGTGAAATTGAAATTGCAGAAATTGTTTCTACCAACAAAATGGCGGCCATTGAGCGAGCTATTGGTCAATATGGCGACGCAGCGCTAACGCCGCTTAAAGCAGCGCTTGGCGAAGAAATAAGCTATGGCGAAATCCGTGCGGTGGTTAATTATTTGAGAAGGGTGAATGGCACGTAGCACGTACCATGTATCATATAAAACACAATACCGCACTGTCATTCTAAGGAAGCGTCGCAGTCCCGACTCAGTCGGGAAAGAATCCCTTGAACACTCACGAATATCGAGGGGTCCTTCGGTCGTGCGAACTCCCTCAGGATGACAGGTAAGGTGGTCATTATTCGTGATTTGTTCACCAAAAGGGCCTGTGCTATTATATATAAAAGTTATTTTTAAGCTTTTAATAACATCTGTCATATGGAGGCAACATTAATTTGGGTAGTAGTTATATTGTTTGTAATTGCATTGATGATTTTCTCTATGCTTGCTAAAAATTCTACTTTAGACAAACTTACTACACTAGAAGGTGAAAAAACTTTGCTGGAAGAAGATGGTGTAACAGTAGAAGAATCAGTGCGTGGAAAAAGCATTAAGACTATTTTTAGAAACTGCGTGGTGCGCCTCACCAATAAGCGTGTGATCATTGCTCAAGCCGTTTTGTTCAACAAACAAAAGAAGTTTTTAAGAATCGTGATTAATTATGTAGATAAAGGACCGGAATTAAAAGCTGTTGGTGGAGTAGTGATGAATACTGAAACTTTCAAACAAGGATATTTAACTTTATATACTACTAAAGATAGAATTGCGGTGGAAGAAACAGGTGGGGAAAAAATGCTTGTTATCACCGCGCCCCTTGCTGAAAAAGGTGCGCTGCAAGAGCCACATGTTTGGGTACACACACAGAAGGCCGCTGAATTTAAAAACGCAGTAAGATAATAACCGTATGTCGAAAGAGGTTGCCACGTTTGCGGCAGGATGTTTTTGGGGTGTGGAAGAATTATTTACAAAAATCCCAGGGGTGATTTCTACGCGAGTAGGGTATTCTGGTGGTGTAATCGAAAATCCCACATACGAAGATGTATGTACCAGTGCCACTGGTCATGCCGAGGCAGTAGAAGTGGTTTTTGATAACACGAAAGTTTCTTATGCTGATTTGCTAGATATTTTTTGGAGCAACCACAACCCTACCACACCCAATCAACAAGGCCCGGACTTTGGAACTCAATATCGCTCGGTAATTTTCTACCATTCGCCCGAGCAAAAAGAATTAGCCCAGAAATCAAAAGAAGAATTAGAAAAATCGGGAAAATTTAAAAAGCCGATTGTTACTGAAATTGTTCCTGCCGCGCCTTTTTATGTGGCTGAGGAATACCATCAGAAATATTTTGCCAAGCGTGGGGGAGGATCGTGTCATGTGTAATGGTTGGCTTGTAGGCGTTAGTCCCGACGGTGAGTCGGGATCCCGATCGACATCGGGACCGGTAGTTTGTAGCTTTGAATTACGAAACCCACCGCTGTCATTCTGAGAGAGCTCGCGCGACCGAAGAATCCCTCGAACAATTCGTGATTGTCGAGTGATCCTTCGTCGTTGCGACACTCGTCAGGATGACAGTGTAGCCAAGTGTGAAAATTTTAGTAATAAAAAAATTCCGATAACATGTCGGAATTTTTTTATTTGAAAATTTATTGTGCTTCGTGGCAAACGGCTTCAATATTATTTCCATCCGGGTCTAGAACAAATGCGCCGTAATAATTTTGGTGGTACATGGGCCGAGGGCCTGGAGCACCGTTATCTTTGGCGCCGGCAGCAACAGCAGCTTTGTAGAACTCGTCCACAGTCTGGTGGTCTTTGGCACGAAAAGCAATGTGGGAAGATTTGTTGGTTTCGGCTTTAGAAATCCATAAATCCGCTTTTTTGTCTGCGCCAAAACCTGCTACTTCGCCAAACTCCATCAAAATTTCGTATCCGAGTGGTTTTAAGGCTTTTAGATAAAATTCTTTAGATTTTGCAAAGTCACTGATATAAAGTGAAATATGGTCGAGCATAGTAGGTTGGCTAAGTAAATTAAAGTGAATCTGTTTTGGAGCGGTTGCGGTTGCGGGCGGCAACGGGGCTAACGAAGTTGTTTTTTCCTTTGGCGGTAAGTTTTTTGGCATCAAAAGAATGCCGAGCAGTGCTTTTTTCACCAGCTTTTTTGGGTTTCTCTTCCTTGGCCTTTGCAGCCAATATTTCATCAAGTTGTTTTTTGTACCATTTCATAAGGTTTTTAGTCAAATTTCATTGGGGTTATACTAGCATAGAATTAGGTTTTGACCAATGTTAATCATATCGTTGGTGTAGTAGAGAAAAAAGTTGTGAGTATTCATCTGGGTGTGGCACGAATTCATTACCGCCCTCTCCGATTTCTTTTTCTAGTTCAGAAAAATGCACAAATTTAATATCAGTTAATTCTTCTTTTTGGATCGTAAAATCGGAAATTTTTAAATCTAGCGGGAGTAAAAAAACACTACACAGTTCGTTGTTTCTAAAAGCGCCACTTTGAAGCACCTGTTGCTGTTTGGTACTAAACAAATATTCGGGTTGTTGGTTTCCTAGAATTACCCCCAGCTCTTCACTTAATTCTTTAGCAACTGTAGCTATAGTATCGTCGCCAGCCACTATATGGCCGGCACACGAAATGTCCCACGTGTTTGGGTAAGAAGGGGTATTTGGTGATCTTTTTTGAATGAGCAGTTCGTTTTTCGAATTTAAAATCCAAATATGAACCGTGCGATGCCAGTCTCCATTGCGGTGAGCGTCGGCTCTTAGTTTGGTAAAACCAAGGGGGGAGCCGTTTTCATCAACAATATCGAAGTATTCAGTGTGTTCCATAGGTTTAAGTAATAAGTAGAGTGTTTATAGTAGCATTGTTGGCTTCATTTGTTCAAATAAACACCTCTCGTTTCAATTGATATTTACTAAGTACTTAACTTTAAGTTATAGTACCCCCAACGGAGGGGTTTAGATTTTAACCCAAAAAATATGCAACCACGAATTAATATCGTTACCTTGGGGGTAAAAGATTTTGAGCGGGCGGTGAATTTTTACCAAAAAGGTTTGGGGTGGAAGTTGGCTAAAGCCAGCCAAGGTGATATTGCTTTTTTCTCATTAAACGGAATAGTGTTGGCACTGTACCCTTACGAAAAACTTGCCGAAGATGCAAAAGTCCCGGCTGGGAATGGTTTTGGCGGTATGACTTTGGCGCACAATGCCAAAAGCGAGGCAGAAGTAGATGAAATTTTAAAAATTGCTGGAGAAGCAGGAGCTAAAATTGTAAAACCAGCAGAAAAAGTATTCTGGGGCGGCTACAGCGGCTATTTTTCCGATCCAGATGGCTACTTATGGGAAGTCGCTTATAACCCCTTCTTTCAGTTTGATGTAAATGACAATTTGTTGTTGCCCTAAATAATTACGTACATGAAAAATGGTCTCGATAATCTAAAAAAAGAACTCCGCGCGCACGGCGACCCGGAGCGTGCCAAAACATCAGCATGGTTTTTTAAAACCGGAAAAGGGCAGTATGGGGAGGGGGACAAATTTTTGGGTCTCACCATGCCTGTGCAAAGAAAGATTGTGGTCAAGTACCACGATCTTTCTTTTGTAGAAATTGAAAAATTACTGAATGACCCCTACCACGAAATGCGCATGGCGGCGGTTTTGGTTTTAGTCTCTCAATTTGCAGCAGGAGATAAAGAAAAACAAAAAAGTGTTTTTGATTTTTATCTCGCCCATGCCAAGCAAATTAACAACTGGGATTTAGTAGATGTTTCTGCTGGTTATATCGTGGGTGGTTTTTTAAATCCCAAAAATATCGACATTCTCATCAAACTCGCGCATTCAAAAAACTTGTGGGAAAGAAGAATAGCAATTATTGCCACATTCTACTTTATTAAAAACAAACAACACGAGCCAACGTTTAAAGTTGCCGAAGTTTTATTAACTGACAAAGAAGATTTGATTCACAAAGCAACGGGCTGGATGCTTCGTGAAGTTGGCAAGAGATGTGGCCAAGAAACAGAAGAAATTTTTTTGAAAAAGCATGCTCCTCAAATGCCACGAACTATGTTAAGATATGCCATAGAACACTTTGCCGAAGCAAAAAGAAAAGCGTATTTACGCGGATCAGCAAATTGATTTCAATACACATTCTATGGACAACTTAAAAAGAATTTTTTATATTTTTCTATTAATTACCGTTGGGAATCTGGTTTTGTTTCAAGCGGCGCAGGCAGTTATTCCACCGGATTTTATCTTTAATATTGGATCACAAATTGTCCAAGTATTTTCAGTAGTAGTAGTTTTTTTATCAACTATCTTTGTTACTGTTTATCAGTTTGTAAAAATAAAACTAAAAAATTTGAAGGTAAGTAAACTATTTTGGGTTAGTTCGGCAATTGTTATTTTGCTCATTGCGGGTTTAAGCGTAGAAATCTATTCTTTGTATAGAAAAAATTCTGTATATGCAGATTGGGTTAGAGAAGAGCAGTTGCGTGCGGCTAATTCAACATTAGGTGAAAACAATTATTTTTACGATCGTATTATTGTTTCAGCGCTCGATGGTGAGAAAAAACAATTTTTGTTAACTCTTGAGGCGGTAAGATCGCAAAGCGGTAAAAGCAGCTATTTACATGGGTATACAGCGACGGTTTTGTATGGGGGGCAAGTTTATAATGGCGGGGACACTTTTGAGGCAGCAGCAAATGCTCTTCAACCTCATCAATTAGTTACCGAGTATAGTTGGCAGTCTCCAAATCAGCTACCAACAGAGAGTGGTAATATTTCTTTTAAAATCCAAGATAAAGTACTATCAGTTTCACTGAGCGATTTAAACGGAGATTTTTTGGTGAAGAATAAATTAAACTATTTCAGATACGTTAGTGCGGGCAAAGCGCGTATTATTTTTGATGGTCTTGCAATGGCCGGTCATGTCATGGTAGACAAAGTTCTCTCTAACGACAAACGCGTACCAACTCTTGATGGCTACTCTCCAAAACGTACCACACATAGTATTGCTTTGTGGAATGAGGAAGGACAATTTTTCCATTTTGACCTCTCTGATGTGGTAGAGAAAAACGACTTATATCAATCACATCAATGGATCTTGTTTAAAGACGGTTCTAGCGGTGGTGCACAAAAATTTTACCAGGCTAATTTAAAGTTCAATTCCTCAGGTGTTAAACCAAAGTGGAATATCAACGTTCCACAAATGAATAGTGCGGAGTTCGCTTTTGAGGCAGATCAGGTGATTGCGAACGCTGATGGCTTTGTTTCGGAAGTAAGTGGTTATGTGATTAACGGTAATGTTCGCCAAGCGGTTTATGGTTATGCGCTTTATGAAAATATAAGGTAATTTTTTGTGGCCATAATTCTACAAGTAAACGAAATTAAAAAAACGTCGTTGGTGGGGAGTAAGACCCGCATGCTTAAGGCTCTAAAAGATGCGGGTTTTTCTGTACCAGATTTCGTGGCGGTACCATCAAGTGTGGTTCGTAAAATAATTAATACGCAAGGAATTATTCAAGCGTCGTTAATTAATCAGCTTTTA
>DALYEE010000039.1:5831-9923 GCA_031972655.1 Candidatus Magasanikiibacteriota bacterium | reverse complement strand
GATTCTCGAATAACTTGTAAATTGATTTTATCCATATATTTAATAATCTTTGCCGATCGGCACGAGGATTCTACCGAATGCTACGCATTTGTTATTTTTAATAATGTAGCACTCGACATAGTGCTCACCATGATAAAGAGTGCTTTCGCTTCTAGTTTCTGATCCCATGTCGTCATGAATTTTTCCACGAAGTGCATTGGCTCTTTTGGCCTCCTCTCCAAAATTTCGGACCTTCCATTTTATTTCATAGGGACCCGGCACGTTATGCGTCACTCGGAAGAGTAGTTTTTTACTTTTAAGTAGCGGGAACCTGCTTTGAATAAAGGACAGCAGTGTGCCTTTTCTAAATCCATTCTGTTCAACATCAGCATCAAGAGATACGGTGTAAGCAGAATTAATTTCAAATGGGATTCCATGATTGCGAGTAAGATGTTCTTCATCATCCGAAGGATAGTCCGCAGTCAGTCGATTAAGTTTAGCAAGCTCATCTTCGGTCAGGGTAACCTCTTGAGATGCAATCTTTACTGTTTTCGGAAAATCATCACCAAATACCTTTTTCCATTCATCTGCTGCATCCTCGAATTTACTATTGATTTCAAAATCTAGGGCTTTTTGCGCTCTGTTAAGTGCGGTCGTTATGTGACTTCGAAGTCCTTGGTCTGTTGTATTATTTAGAAAAAATTGGAAAAAATTCACAAATAATTGTGCCGAGCTTGTGCTTTTTATTCCGTTATTTGAGAAAAAAGAAAGAACAACACTTTCAATTTGGAATGTGCGAATACTAGCTGTACAAGTATCTGACCATTTTTTTATTGATCTGATCAAGAATTTTGTTTTACCTGTTGTAGCATCTGAATCTGCAATTTCTTGTATCTCTTTGCGGTAATCTTGACGATGCCACCTGCCACCGTTTTCAGAATCTGGAATTGTAAAAGTTTCATCTTCGTTTTCCCATCCCGGCGCAACTTCGACATCGTGCTGAGTATCCGCAAACTCTAGTTTTACAATTTTACCGAAAGCACTTATTGGCGTGTTCGGGTATTTTTCTTTTAATATTTTTTTAACATCTTGAAGTAATTGAGACTGCTTATTTGATGTATTGTCATCATACTGTGCAAACTTCTCAGGCGGCATGATAAAAATAACATCAATGTCTCGTGCTGGACGAATCGATGTGTGCTTACCATAGGATCCGATTAGAAATTTTGTGTTGCCTGAATAAGTGGTGTTTGGGTAGTAGTAATCATGAAGCTTTGAACACACACCATTATACTTAGCCTTAGCATCTTCCTTTTGTGCAGGAGTAAGTTTTATGTTTTCATAAAATTTTTCAAATTGTTTTTCCATATATTTTATTCTTACTCTAGGAAGTTACCTCCAGAGATATCGAAGAATCTCTAAAAAAAATTTGTAAGTTTATCAATTACACTTTCATGTTTCTTAGTACACTCCCCAGTTGGAGAGAAACGAAGACCTTTGAGCTTGCAGCACACAAAGCAATGTCTACGAAAGCAGTAAAAGGAATAATACCCGCATCATAAAATAAATTACCGTACAGATAAAGACAGCAAAGGGTCTCCTAATAAAAAATAATGCGGGATCTACTAGTAAAACATCTTTTGATTTTAAATAATTTTTTAAGCAACAAATAAATAAAAGGAATGTCAACAATAAAAATTGTTAACAACAAAATTGTAAGACGAGATATAATCTAAAGACTAAGAAGCAATCGGAGAAATTTCGCTTAGCAAAACGTTTTCTACGTAAATTCCGCGAGAGTAAAAAATACGTTCAAGTTCATTTTTAAGCTCAGTTTCTACCGCATCACGCTGGGCGCCAATAATGTCCTGAAAGTTAAACCGGCTGAATACCATACGGATGCGACTGCGAATGGTAGGACGAATAATTTTGGCTACAAAATCATCACCAATAGTTTGCCAAATAGAAGGAATCTGGTGAACATCGAGACGAAGTAAAATTGTACCCTCTACTCCAACTCTTTTACTATCTAGAGTAATGCCCGCAATTGGAATGTCACCTAAAGCTTTTTCGTGTTGTGGGTTGAATTGACGAGAAATACTATACTCAAGAGTTTGAGTATTAAACAATTTGGCTTTTTGCCAAAACGGAATTTTGAGATGAAGTCCGGGGGTCAAAACTTTTTTGAGCACTCCCCGACCAAGATCGTACACACAAGCCACATATCCTGGTGGAACGTAAATGAAGAGTCCTTTCAAAACATCCTCCACAACGAAGGAATACATTAACTTATCTAATGATTCTGCGGACATAGTTTAGTGGTGAGATTCTTCCGCTGAAGAACTGCTTTTTTTAGCGGAAATAATAAACGTATGTAATATGGTAATAATATCAGAAAAAATCATAGTTGTCAAAATAAAAAGTGCCTTAACCATGGGCAAAAACCACAATATTCCCCAGGTAAACAAGGGAAAAAAAATGAGGTAATAAATTTCTGATTTAATACTTCTACTATCTTTAATACCTCGAAGCAGAATGGAAATTAATAGGTAAAAAGCAGTAATTGTCGGCCACACAAAATCGTGCGCTTTTCCAATATCAAAGCCAAGAAAAGTTGCATTCAACCTACCTGGGTAATCAACAAAAGAGTAAAGTGTTTTTAAAATTTTCTCGCCGCTTATTCCGTGGATAAAAACCTGATAGAGTAGAACAAATAGAATCGCCTGAAAAAGCAAAGTTAGTGTTTTTGCCCACGGAGAAACATGGTGTTTTCTCATTAGTTTTCTAAATTCTTCTTTTTGGGCTACGGGATCATTTCGATAAATCGACACAGCTGCGGCTGTTTCCTCTTCGATCTTTCTTTGTCTCTCCGCATCTCTTTCGGAAATAAAGGTAAAAGGCAAAAGAACCAAACGCAAAAAAATTGTCAGCCACACGACCGCCCAGCCCAAATTTTCCCCAGCAACATTGGTATAAATCCAAATCAGGCTATTAAATATAGGTTGATACAGAACCGAATACCAAATCTGACTGAACATAATTTATTTTTATAATGAAGATACTCTTAATTATATCACCACTAACGTCTCACTGCTACAAATTTTCGCCCAATGCTTTATTTTTGCATTCATCTGAGCAATAAGCCTGCCCATTTTCTTCTAAACAATTTTCACAACAAATAAAATGGCGATGTCCTTTGCAATGCAGGTAATTACAGTCTACATAGTTATCACTTTTTACACCGCACTTATCGCAAGCCCCCACCACTTCGTGTTTTGGATCATCGGTATTAAAACCCATCACCACGCGGTTATCAAAAACATACAATTTGCCTTTGAAATCTTCGTTAGGATATTTTTCCATATAGGTAACAATCCCACCAAATAATTGGTAAACATCTGCAAAGCCATGCTTGACCAAAAAACCAGACGCTTTTTCGCAGCGCACGCCACCGGTGCAGACGGTTAAAATTGTTTTATTTTTTAAATGTTCCAAGGCCGGAAGTACTTTTGGCAAATCTCGAAAATTACTAAACGGAGCAAAAATGGTGCCTTTGAAATAGCCAACTTTGTGCTCATAATCATTGCGCATGTCGACAATGTAAAATTCTTTGCCAGACAAGAACCATTCATGTAACTCTTCGGCCGCGAGATATTTTCCTGTTACTTCCGCAGGGTTTAAATCATCGCCGTCCAGATGCGCACTCACTATTTCGGAGCGTACTTTGATAGAGAGTCTAGGAAAAGCCTCGCCTGTGCCCACACTTTTTTTAAAATGGATATCGCTAAAAGCCGGATTTTTAACCATTTCTTCAACATAGGTATTCGTATCCTCTACCAATCCTTCCACCGTTCCATTTATTCCCTCTTTAGAAACAATGATTCTACCGGTTAAATTTAACCGCTTACACAGCGCTTCTTGCTCCAAGCGCAAAGCTTCCGCATCTGGTATAGCAACGTATTTATAGTACAAAAGTATTTGGTATTTTGAATCGATAGACATATTTAAATAGGTAATGAATTCCAAGATATTATCACATCTTGGCCAAAAAAGCAACCTCTGTGCCTACGTGTTGGCAATTTTTGTGATATAATATATCGGAACTTACTCATT
>DALYEE010000039.1:4414-5821 GCA_031972655.1 Candidatus Magasanikiibacteriota bacterium | reverse complement strand
TAAAACTTACCTATGATGTTCAACGAAAAGCCCGGGTTATCCGCTCAGGAACTTGTCTCTTTGGGAAATGCCGACACTATACCTGGCACCGGAAGCCCTCCTGACTCGCCATCTTTGGAAAAAACCGATCCTCAAACAGAGGCTTTTAGACCGCTAAGAAAAAAAGAGGCAGTTAGGCACAAAAAAGAAGCGCGCGAAGAAGTTATCGACGAAGCAGAAAAAGAAAGATTATACCGCGAGTTAGAAGAATATGTTTACGCACTGCACCTGGAAGAGGTTGCTCTAGAAACCCCAATTGATGAAATAGATCGTGTTCTTAAAGAAATCAAAACCAACCAAAGAGAGCTTGATCAAAAATGTGAACAAATGGTAGAAAAAAATAAAAAACAAGGAGAAACTGAGCTATCCGCTTTGAGTGAAAGAGGGTCGCAAGTGTTAGAGGGGAAAGTCGATGAAGATATTTTGAATCTTAAAATTGCATCTATCAGGTGTGGCACAAAAATTTACTCACTAAAAAGAATTTTGACACTCAAAAAAAAGTTGGGTGATTTTAAACCCCAACTTTCTACCGAGCTAAAACAAGCTGCGTAAAGATTACCTTGCTAAACAATCTTCTAGCCAAGGGTAAGCTACATTCTCAACCTCTGGGTACCAACCATGATCTATTTTAAGATACTTAAAGTATGCTTCCTGTACTGATGCTTCAGTCAAACCAACGTTTGCAAACTCTATAATACACATGCTTTCGGAATTCATGTTTTTTTCCAAACATGTTTTCCACAAATCGTGAGCAACATACTCGGGATAAACTTTGTCGGCCACTGCCGCAGCTGTCATACCAACTGCATCAAACAAAGAAGCACAAGTTTGATCTGTACTTTTTTTGCAACGATTGTAATTCTCGGCAATATTTAATGGACCTGCCCACTCCAGTTTATTTGCCGGCGTTAATCCACTCATCATTGTGTGGTAGGCAAAATTGCCACCCAGAGCATCAAACGCTTTTTTAGCTTGATCCATAGAAAATTGAATACGATCATATTTTGGCGCCATCGTGTCGTCTTCCATCAAAGAAATAAATAACCCGCGCGGAGCAATCACGGCATAGAGCTGATGCATTTCAATGGGTAGGTTTTCTATATCATTATTAAAGAAACCGATCGCTGGCATATACGCCCCGCCCGCCCATCTAGAAATACCAGGTTTGTTGCCTCCCCAAGCCAAAGTTTCACGACGAATTAAATTTGGACCTGCATTTGAAACAGAACATTTTACACGCTCATCAAAGGCGGCTGTAAACAAACTTTCAATCGCACCGTTAGAATGTCCAATCATACCGATTCTATTACCATCTACTTGAGGTAGGGTTTGTAAGTAATCAATCCCTCGCATTACATCGGCAATGCG
>DALYEE010000039.1:0-4361 GCA_031972655.1 Candidatus Magasanikiibacteriota bacterium | reverse complement strand
TTCTAACTATTTTGAGTATTCCATATCAGTCTCTGCAAAATAGTTAGAACGCTCCCCAAAACCAATAGAATCTGGGGCTAGAACCACATAGCCATTTTCAGCAAAATCTTGAGCGAAATTAAGCCAGGAAGTACCACACAAGCCCGCTGGTTCCTTTTTACCACACTCTGCTAGGGCTTGGTGCATTGCTATGATTGCGGGTACTTTTTGATTTGCGGGTAAATTTTTTGGTAAAAATAAATACGCTGGGATTCTATCACCATGATCGCCCTGATAGGCAACTTTGGTCATAGTGTATTTATTCGAAGTAACTTTGGCTTGTTCTGTTGGGGTTAAATTCAAATTTTCTTCTCGCGCATCTAGCGGCAAACATTTTGTTTGTGGTAGTGGCCCCACAAAAGCGCTCCAGGCTGTTTTGAAATTCAGTATTTCTTGTGTCCAGTTTGTACTAGAAAATTTAGCTGGTTCAATTTTACCTTTTTGAGAAGTGCGCAAATTTCGGAGGTGAGGCTCTTGTGCAGCATTATCGCGCAACCAATTATTTAAATTCCAGGTTCTGGTGTATGGCCTTTCTGGAGGTAAAGCACAAACATTAGCGGACGGCTGCAGATCAACCAGGGGTTTTGGCAATCGATTTGGCTTTACTACCGGGGAAAGCAGCTTGGCTTCGATATTTTTTGCAAACCCAAACAAACAAAAAACCGTGACAAAAAAAATAAAACCAAATTTTTGGTTTTTTACAAACTTTACCCAATTTCCCATATGTAGCGAGACAAATAAATAAATCCCACTCCTTATTTTTTTACTTTTTAATAGTTAAAAGTAAAACAACAGCATATGATAGCAGAAAATTTAAAAAAAATCAAGTACTTAGAACAATTAATTGTAAACTATTCAAAAAAACCTAAATTTTCAACACGTCTTGCTTTCCAAGTTGCTTTATTTTATTATTGTAAAAAAGGAGAAAGCAATGTTTGAAGCAAAAATACTTTGTGAAGGCGGTTCCACAGAAAATCCATATATCCAAACCCGTTTGATATCAGGAGACAGTGTTCTTATTCACCAAGTGGGTAAAAGACTATGGACCACGCTAACCTTTTATAGAAATGACGAACCATTATTTTTTGTTGCTAGAGATAGTGGTGGACAAATTGTAAGAGTTGAAATGAAAGTTAATTTTACAGGCCGTTTACCACTAGCGCTCCAACATGTTCAACTCATTGCCAGCTTAACAGGCCTCACTTTGGTTGAAAACTCAAATATTTCTCCCCATCAAAATACCGAAACAACCAAGCGATATATTTTTACTTAAAATTTAAAAATGTATTCAGCAAGCCTCGGCGCGACAAGCGACCGGGGCACTATATTTTTTATATCCCCTCCCCTAGCAACATCGGGATATTCACTCGTTTTCTTTTTGATTCTCCCAAAAAAAGCTTTTTACTTCTCTCGGAAGTGTCGCCTCTTTCGTTAAGATGCGCACCGAAATGATGTGCCTTCCAACTGCTCCCTAAAAATAAAGCGTGTTTACCATATTTTGCTGCGGCTTTGTCTGTACTCGCATATATTTTTTGGAATTTCTCACTACGTTTTGTTTCGTTAAATAAATCTGCCTGAACACTCATGGGCACTAAATCAAATGTCACCATACCAGTAGCACGATAAGGAGTATTAGGTCGAAACATTGCATCAAAAAAAGTTCTTACTCGCGGCAACATCTCTGAAGGGATATTGGTCGGTCTTTCGAAAAGCAATTCCTTCACGGTGTGTTTGAATTGCTGAGTGCGCAAAATTATCACGGCCTTTTGAGTAGCCTGATTATAACGGCGAAGTTTGATACATACATTTTCAATATTTTTGGATAACTGTGCAAACACAAATTCTTTGTCCGTAGATGGCGGAGTAAAAGTTTTAAATTTCTGGATCGAACCATAGCTCGTTTTTTCTTCCTCATGAAGCGGCATAATATATTCGCCGTTTAATTCTTTCCAAATATCATAAAACGGCCGGGAGAAATTCAGCTTCACTACATCGCGTTTCATGTTCGCGAATTGTAACGCCGTGCCATAACCTTGCTTAATCAATTTTTCTGAAGTTTGTGGACCAATTCCCCACACCTCTTCCACGGGCAAAGATTTGAGATACTGGTGTATTTGAGTGAAAGGAATGGTGGTGATGCCAAAAGGTTTTTTCCATTTTGAACCAAGCTTGGCTAGCACTTTGTTCGGTGCCAAGCCAATAGAAAAAGTAAAACC
This sequence comes from Candidatus Magasanikiibacteriota bacterium, assembly GCA_031972655.1. GTDB lineage: Bacteria > Patescibacteriota > Patescibacteriia > Magasanikbacterales > GWA2-37-8 > DALYEE01. Next base: position 2,106 of record DALYEE010000039.1, on the reverse strand, counting down.
CAATTCATTTTTTAAAGTTTGCTGGAGATGCTCTACTATTTGTGCGTAAGTCAGTTTTCTTGGTTTATCCCAACCAGTTAGATCCGCAAAACATTCGTCGATTCCATATTCTTCTACATCGGGAGTGTAGCGACGCACGATATCATAAAATCTATGCGAAAGCAGACTGTACGTTTCATAATCCGACGGTAGAATTTCTGCATCCGGGCAAAGCTTTTTTATTTCCCACAAACTCATCGCCCGCGTAACCCCACGTGCTTTAGCTTCATAGCTCATGGAAGCAGCAATACCGCGCTCTTTACCCACAATTACTGGTTTACCACGCAGGGCAGGGTTGCGCGCTTGCTCGCACGAAGCAAAAAAAGCATCGCCATCGATATGAATGATGGCGCGCGGAAAAAGTAACGCTGAAGAAGCAGTGGTCATGTATGATATTTACGGATAACAGCCATCACTACGGCAGAAATATTTAATTCTTCCTTGGGAAATATGGGTTGATATTTTTTGTTAGCTGGCATGAGCACCACCTGGTTGCCCCGCTTTTGAAAGTATTTGAGCGTCCATTGCTTGTCTACCTCGGCGACTACAATATCATTTTCTTTGGGCGTACGGCCACGCTCTACAAGAAGCATGTCACCAGGGCGAATCCCCGCATCGATCATGGAGTCTCCGGAGACTTTGAGCATAAAGGTAGCTTCACGGTTGTGGATGAGCCACTCTTCGAGGCTAAGCGTATCGGCCAATTCTTCCTCGGCTGCTGATGGCCAGCCGGCTTCTACCGTACCAAGCACCGGGACTACTCGAAAATTTTTACCTGGCACTATTTTTCCCTTTTCGTCTCGAGCTAACAGATCGAGAGTAATCAAACGCTCTACCAGGCGATAAATGGCATTTTTGGATTTAAAACCAGTCAGCTGAAGCATTTCTTGGTAGCTAGGTAAACGCTGGTGGTTTTTAAAAAAATTGGCAATGGAAGAAAAATGTTCTGGTTTTTTCATATACCCTTAGTATAGTGAACGATTGTTCACCTGTCAAATATACGGTAGGCATCACTCTCCACAAGATCGGAATAGCACATCCCTCTTTTTCACAAAAGAGAGGGTAGGGAGAGATCTGGCTGCCCAATTCTTGGAAGTGAGCTTCTATAAATAAAAAAGTAGTTACCTAATAAGTAGCTACTTTATATACACCATCTCCCCCATGCTTTACCAAGGTTATAAACCCAAGCAAAGCACGATAGGAGGGATAGCGTTTTATTTTCCCCGCCTTTTCGCAAAAAATCATCAACTCCGCCGACTAAGCCTGCGCGTAAGGCTTTTTAAAAACTTCATCATAATTATCATGAAAAGCTTGCGAATTATAAAGGGCGGGCTTCCCAGGAGTTCTTTTACCGCACGGAACCAAATGGTGAGCACCTGTTTGCGGGCACTGCTCCAGCTTGTGGTCGGCGCCCTTTTGATGCACTACCTGGGCCGGAAAAATGGTTCCGTCAGGATTACTAACATAAGCATTAAAACCGCCCCCTTCTCCAATTTTACCACCAACTAGTGTAACCAACGGCGTAGTTTCCAAACATTCTTTTTTGCTCGACATGTTTTACTCCTTCCCATGAACCACCAAATAGTGGCCAGGATACAAAAAAATATAGCTCAATACATACAAAACGTCAATATTGGAAGGTAACAAAAACAGCTCTTTTAAGAGAGCTGCTTTGTTATTTCTGTATGTTTACCCTATTTCCACATTCCCAGCACCAACCCAAACACTACAAACAGCACAAGCTGGTACCCCGCTTGGATCAAAAATCTGGCACGAGAGATTTTGGCAGAATCATTATTCCACATGGCGCTTCCGGCAACGATAGGGATGATAAATCCAGCCCAAACAATTAAAGCAACATATAGTGGTTCAGACGCAGCTCGGCCGCCGTTATAATTTGTAAACAATAAATATACGATTGTAAAATTTAAAAGTACAATATTGTTCACAATAAATCCTTTTCTTACTGACCTTTGTAATATGGCTTTAAACATCGGTGAAAAGATAAGGTTGCGCGCCAAACAGCTGAGGATAGGTCCAACTGAACTGGGAAAAATGGTCAATACC
>DALYEE010000038.1:4896-10187 GCA_031972655.1 Candidatus Magasanikiibacteriota bacterium | reverse complement strand
ATTTCCGTCATACTCTTGACAAACAGGTAAATTTATGGTATACTATTTTGTTATAAAGTACTGAAAAGTAAAAATCTCCAAAAAACTAAATAGAGTAAAAAGAGGGGGATTTTGCTATCTATAACACTGTTCATTTTTAAACAAACTACTTATCTCTGTGGCCATTGGTGCATTTTAAAGAAGATGTACAAATAGCCACAGAGATGCAGCCCATTCCTGGGATGTGTCTGCTGGATGGCAGTCCCGAGGTGTGAATACACCTCGCCTTTATCAAGGAGATCACCATGAAGAAGTTCCTGATGGGTTTCGCGGCCGCGTTCGCCCTGACGTTCTCGATCCCCGCCGCCTTCGCCGGCGGCCCCGGCGATCACAAGCTCACGAAGGAGGAAGAGGCGGAGATCGACAAGATCGTCGCCGACCACGCGGCCTCCGATGAGTGCAAGAACGAGAAGAAGGACAAGGGCGGCAGCAGCTCCGGCAGCAGCTCCGACAAGGGCAGCAAGGGCGGCAAGTAGCCCGTCAAACTACACACCGGCCGTCCGCGGGCTTGCTCGCGGACGGCCCTCTCATTTCTTAAGCATTTTAAGACGTGTAAGCCTTATAGGCATAGTAAGCCTCGTAAGCCTTACACCACACTTAGAAAACTTAAGAAAAGAGAGTACCGAAAATAAGTTCCTTAAAAAAATTCACATTCCCACTCTAGCTTACAGATTATCTCTTAAATCTCGAGATTGCTTCTTATATAAATAAATAGTAACAGAAGCACGGTAGAGAACGAGAACATACAGTGCTTGTTGTTTATAACGTAAGGTAATCTTTAAGCTGAGTGGGAAGGTTCCCACAAGTATCCCGCACATCCCGGATTATGGGGATGAGACTTGAACTGAGGAGATCCTATGAAAAAGCTGGCACCGTCCTACCTCGTCACCACCCTAAGCCTGGCCCTCGGTGGATGCCTGGAAGGCAACCCCAACTACAAGCCCGAGTGCGTCACCCCCGATAATAACATCTCCTCCGTCTGCGACCAGAACTACCAGTTCTGTTCGCCGAGCCGGCGGTGCGTGGATGCACACAACACCATCGATCCCCACTACCCCCAGCGCCAGGAGGGGGCGCTGGACATCGTCTTCCCGATGAAGGGGGCGCTGGTGGGTGGCAACACCCTGATCGTCAACACCATGTCCAACGACGTGGCCAATGTGGAGTACTGGGCGATCGACGCCCGCATGACCCGCTTCAAGCTGGGGGAGGGCGCCATCGGTTCCTTGCCGTGGAAGCCGTCGGACGTCAAGGACACGACCCACCTCTTCCTGCGCGCGTTCGACGCGCGCGGGTTCCAGATCGAGCCTGACTCGCCCCCGATGGCGGTGACCATCACCGCCAAGTAGTCGCTCCCACCACTGGGTCGGTCCGTGAGTTGAGCTAAGCTCGCTCGCGGCCGGCCCTTCTCTTTACTAAGTTTTTTAGCAAGTAGCTAGAAAATTAAGTTAAGAGAATTTATCTTCTAAATAAAAAATCCCCCGCTGTGTATTGGGGGATTTTTTTTAGTTGTATTTTTTATTTTGTAATCACCTTATCTATCAATCCATATTTTTTAGCCTCAGCCGCTTCCATAAAGTAATCACGGTCAGTGTGTTTATCAATAGTTTCCAGATCTTTACCCGTAGTACTAGATAAGATTTTGTTAAGTTTATCTTTCAAGCGCAAAATACGTTCCGCGCGAATCTTGATGTCACTCGCTTGTCCTTCCATGCCACCCATCACTTGATGAATCATAATTTCCGAATTTGGTAGAGCCAATCTTTTGCCTTTAGCACCCGAGGCCAAAAGCACTGCTGCCATACTCGCCGCCATACCCACACAAATAGTACTCACATCCGGTTTGATATGTTGCATGGTGTCGTAAATCGCCAAGCCCGCGGTTACGGATCCACCAGGGGAGTTGATATAAAGTTTAATATCTTTTTCAGAACTTTGGTTTTCCAAAAAAAGCAATTGAGCGATTATCACATTGGCCACGCCGTCATCAATTTCGGTGCCCAAAAAAATAATTCTGTCTTGGAGTAAACGAGAATAAATATCGTATGCGCGTTCACCATAGTGTGTTTTTTCTATAACAGTAGGGATGAGATATTGAGAGTAGACGTCGTTCTGAGAATTTTTCATATGTAAAATATTATTAGTGTAGTATTAGGTATTAAGTATCAAGTATTAAGGGTAAAAATTTGTTTCTCTATACTTTATACATGACACTTAGTTCTAAATTGTACGTGATTCGTGTTAAATCGTCAAAATCTTTTGTAGCACTTCATCGATAGTGCCGGAAGTAGTAAACCCTGCGGCTTTCTTATGTCCGCCCCCACCCATTTTTTTAGCAATCTCTGAAACATCCACGTCATCATGAGTGGTGCGAAAGCTTCCTTTGATATGACCATCAAGAGTTTCTTTTAAAATCAGTGCAATTTGTGTGTCACCCAAGTTGTTGAGGAAGTTGGCAATACCTTCGCCTTCGCTTTCGGTAAAATTATATTTTTCCAAATCATCACGGGTGATATACGTATAGGCCAAGCCTAAAGCCTCATGTCTTTTCAAGCGGCTTAGTACTTCGCCCCACATGCGCAGAGTTTCAATAGATTTATTTTTAATAGTAGAAGTTGTTACGGCGTTTAGCCTGGCGCCCTGGCGAATCAGATCACTTGCGGCGGAAAGTGCTTCTGCAGAAGTGGCAGAGTTGGAAAAATTATCGGTGTCAGTAATAAACCCAGTGAGTAGTGACGTGGCCATGTGTTGGCTGCAGGGGATGGAGTTGTGTTTGAAGAAGTTGTATAGCACCTCGGTAGTAGAGGCAGCGGTAGGTAAAACCAAATTGAAATGTCCAAAAAAATTATTCGTGGCGTGATGATCGATGTTGATTATTTTTGCCGAGAGAGGCGCGAGGAGTTTGTCTACGCCGGCATATGGCAAGTCCCCGGAATCCAAAACAACGATCGTGTTAACCTTGGGGTCTTGAAAAACAGCCGGATCCGCAGTAATATGCTTGCTATGTTCTAGAAAATGCCACTTCTCCGCAATAGGCGTGATACAAAAAATCTGCGCTTCTTTTTTGAGATGGTTTAAGTAACCTAAAAAAGCGGTAGCCGAACCAAGGGCATCGCCATCTGGATTTTTGTGGGGTATAATGATAATTTTAGTGGCATGCTCAATAAGATGCGCATGAATTTGTCGTGAAAGATGTTGCATAAATTTTCCTCCTTAATGTGAACGTGTCATTATAATCTGCTTGTTTGCTTCTGTCAAGCTATGATATAATGTGGCCATTATGTATTTAAAACGACTAGAAATCCAAGGTTTCAAATCATTTGCCGATAATACGGTAGTAGAATTTTTGCCACCAAAAAATGGAAATTTTAGTATCACCGCAATAGTGGGTCCCAATGGCTCAGGCAAATCCAACATCACCGACGCCATGCGCTGGGTAATGGGGGAACAAAGCATGAAAACCATCCGTAGTAAAAAAAGTGAGGATGTTATTTTTAGTGGATCGGAATCCCGCGGTGCTATGTCTTTGGCTGAAGTGTGCATGGTGCTCGATAACCCAAACGATGTTGTCGATATTGGTGCAGAAGAAATTCGTATTGTCCGCCGGCTGTATCGCTCGGGTGAGAGTGAATATTTGATAAATAATAATCCGTCACGTCTGCTCGACATCCATTTGTTGATTGCCAAAGCCCAATTTGCTGAACATGCGTATAGCATTGTGAGCCAAGGAATGATCGATCGTTTGCTTACGGTGAGCCCACAAGAGCGTAAGGATTTTTTTGATGAAGCTTCTGGTATTAAAGAATTACAAATCAAGCGTCATCAATCTTTTTTAAAAATGCAGCGCACGACCGATCACTTGAAGCAGGCGGAAACAATCATGCAAGAGATCGAACCGCGTTTAAAACTTTTGTCTCGCCAAGTAAAAAAATTAGAGGAACGAGAAGAAGTTGAGCGAGAATTGGTTGGGGTGCAAGAAAGTTATTATTTCACTATTTTTTCCAAACACAAACAAGAAATGGACGCGCTCCAAGATGCGACCAAAACTATTGAGAACAAATACCGTGCGGCTTTTGAAGAATTAGAAAGCATTCAAACTGAGTTGGCTGAGTTAGCACACGTGTCTACTCGTCAGGAAGTTTTTGATCAGCTCCAATCTGAATTTCAAAATTTAGTTCGTGAGAAAAATAGCTATGAGCGTGAACAAGTTATTCTAGAAGGACAGATGCATACGGAATATAGCAATGTCGGTAAGCAAAATATAGGTTGGCTCGAAAGTAAAATCACCGAAACCAAACAAGTACAAAATTCTCGCACGGAAGAATTAAACAAATTGTACAATGACAGTAAACGTTTGTTGTCAGAAATGGCTGTGCAAAAAAAGCAGCTCGAAGAAATAACGTTAGAAAAAAATCAGTTATCCCTAAAAATCAGTCGCTTACAAAACGAGCTGCTCAAAGACCAGTCCGAACAACAGTTTCGAGATTTTTCTGGTTTAACGGCCGTCAAAGCCGTGCTTGATCGTAAAAAAGAATTTGGTACAATCTACGGCTTAGTTCCCGAGCTTGGTAAAGTTGAAGAAGAATACCGTTTGGCTTTGGAAGTCGCCGCTGGCGCTCACATGACCTCTATAGTTGTGCAAGATGAAACAGTCGCGCGGCGCGCTATTGATTATCTCCGTCGGGAGCGTTTGGGCACTGCTACGTTTTTACCTTTGTCAAAAATACAGGGCCGCCTCCTCAGTCGCGATGAAGAATCCTTGCTTCAAGAAGGTGCCGTGATTGATTCTTCGTTGAATTTAATTAAGTTTGAAGAAAAGTTTAGACCAATTTTTTCTTTTATTTTTGGTAGCACTTTGGTAGTAAAAGATCTCGCTGCGGCCGAAGCAGTTGGCATTGGCCGCGCAAGAATGGTAACACTCCTTGGTGATATTGCGGAAAAAAATGGTGTGATGCGCGGAGGTTTTCGGCAACGTCGACAAAACATTGGGTTCGCTTCTGAGCTCGGCTTAGACCGTGCTGATCGTTTGGAAGAATTCCGCCAGGATATTTCTAACGAACAAGAAAAAATTTCAAGCTTAGAAAAAAAAGAACAAGAGTATAAAAATTTAATTTTAAGATTACAAGTAGAAACCGAAACTTTGGCTGGTAAAATTTCCCTTCTCGAAGAACAGCGAAAACAAGGTGACACGGAGTTTGCTAAATTTGAGCAAGAATATAGCTTGCTCAAGAGTAGTCCAGAAGAGTACGGCG
>DALYEE010000038.1:4301-4869 GCA_031972655.1 Candidatus Magasanikiibacteriota bacterium | reverse complement strand
AAAATTTCCGTTTGCGAAAAGAAAATTCAAGATTTCAACCAAGAAGAAGAAAAGAAAAAGCAGCGTGTATTTAGCTTGCAACAAATCATGCAGGGCAAACAAGAAGAAGTAAATAAAATTTTGAATGATCGCAATGAGCAAAAAATTTCTTTAGCCAAACTAGAAACCAAACAAGAAGATTTGGCGCAAGAAATTTATAACGACATGAATATTTCTTTAGCTTCACTGCTCGAAAGAAGACCGGTGACAACGGAGCTTGAAAAACTAGATGAATTAGCCGATCAGATTCAAAAATTAAAATACAAGCTTAGTTTGATTGGTGGGATTGACCAGGAAGTGGTGGCCGAACACGCTGAGACGAAAGAACGTTTTGATTTCCTATCGACCCAAGTACATGATTTGAAAACCGCGCTGAATGATATTACCAAATTGATTTCTGAACTGGACGAGCTGATGAAAAAGAAACGAGGGGTAGCTTTCAAAAAAATTCGCAAAGAATTTAATCGGTATTTCCAAATTTTATTCGAAGGTGGTAGCGCTGACTTAGAAGAAGTGTATGGTGAGGTGG
>DALYEE010000038.1:2608-4200 GCA_031972655.1 Candidatus Magasanikiibacteriota bacterium | reverse complement strand
ACTTCTATAGCCCTGATCTGTGCTATTTTGCACACCAACCCTTCACCGTTTGTGGTGCTCGATGAAGTGGAGGCGGCGCTCGACGAAGCGAACACTCAGCGTTTTGTACGGATTATGAAAGAGTTGGCTTCTCAGTCGCAATTCATCATTGTTACCCATAACCGCGTAACCATGCATGCAGCTGACGCTTTGTATGGGGTGGTAATGCATCAAAACGGTATTTCTAGATTGTTAAGCGTAAAAATGGAAGATGCGTCAGAATACGAAGAAGCAAAAGCCTAATTTTCTTGACAAATTAGCCCTGATATACTAAAGTGTGCTCACTCTCAACCGTCATTTATTATTTATTTACCTATGTTAACTATTCGTCTTCAGAGAATTGGTAAGGCAAAATATCCTCAATATCGCCTGATCATTTCTGAAAAAGCTCGCGATACCCAAGGAACATATCTAGAAAATTTGGGTACTTACAACCCACATGCTAAGGAAAATCAATTTATTCCCAAAGCAGATCGGATTAAGTATTGGTTAGAAAAAGGTGCTTCAACTTCCGATACCATTCACAATTTGTTGGTGAAAAATTCAATCATCAAGGGTGAAAAGAAAAAATCAGTTTATCTTTCCACAAAACGAAAAGCAAAAGTTGCAGAAAAACAGGCTGAAAAACAAAAAGCTGCTGCTGCAGCATCTGCTGCCGCTACTCCAGCTGCCTAAATATTTACAAATTTCAAAAAATCGTCTACACTTTACCGTTAAGGCGATTTTTTATTTTAAATTATGCCAAAAAAAGATTATTTACATTTTTTAGAAAAAACACCATCAGATATTAAAGTATCGATTCTAGGAATACCGCTTGATATTGGAAAAAATAATTCCGGTACTGAGCTAGCACCTGACCTAATCCGAAAAAATGGTTTAAACAAAATGTTGGAAGCGCTAGATGTGGAATTTAAAGATTTGGGCGATCTGGAATGCCCAACACGGGCAAATTCAGAATTAGGAGATAGGAAAGCGAAATATGTAAAAGGAATTTCTGAAACAGCAGAAAAAGTAGCGGCTATTGTTAGTGCGGAGGTTGCTAGTGGACAACAAATACTTGCTTTAGGCGGAGATCATTCACTTTCGATTGGAACTATCGCGGGAGCGTCAGTTGCGTGTGCTGGAGATGTGGGAGTGATCTGGATAGATGCCCATGCCGATGCGATGACCCATGAAAACACGCTATCCGGCAATATTCACGGCATGCCTTCGGCTGTAGCAATGGGTTTTGGGCATCCACAATTAGTCAACGTTTTAAAACCAGGTAAAAAAGTTGATCCAAAAAATATGTTGTACGTTGGTCTAAAAGATTTGGATCAAGGTGAGATAGATTTGATTCGAAGCGAAAAAATTCCTGCCATTACGGTCATGGATATTGCAGCACATGGTTTGGAAAAAGTTTTTGAAGAAATCGATGCTTTAAGTAAACGAGTTTCCAAAATCTGGATTAGCTTGGACGTAGATTCAATTGATCAGCAATTTGCTCCCGGTACTCCAATGCCAAATACCGGCGGGTTAACATATCGCGAAATCACCACTATGTGCCGCTATAT
>DALYEE010000038.1:0-2598 GCA_031972655.1 Candidatus Magasanikiibacteriota bacterium | reverse complement strand
CGGTGGTTGGTATGGATATTGTAGAAATTTGCCCCAAGCTGGACGTTGAAAATAAAACAATAAATTTAGCGTTAGAATTGGTGGCGTATTTATTGGGTGGGGAGTATAATTGGTATACAAAGTATATGTCTCATGAAGAAGAAGTAATAGATGGATAAAATAATGAATCCTTGCAATTGACTTTTTACTATTTTGGAAATATCATATATAATGTTAGTGCAGTACTGGTGGAAACCCTTTGGGTGATTATCTCCACACCTGTCGACAGTTTGCTGAATTAAAAGAAATGTAAGAATACGATTATGACTGATGAACAATTTGTTCAAACAATTGTGAAAGCAATTGTAAATCATCCTGATGATGTAGAAACCGTGCGTACTGTTGATGAACGCGGAGTGTTAATCACTCTCAAAGTTAATCCAGAAGACATGGGTTATGTGATTGGTCGTCAAGGACAAACCGCTCGCGCTTTGCGCATCTTACTTAAGGGAGTTGGTTCAAAAGCCAATGCTCGCGTAAACCTTAAGATCGAAGAGCCAGCTGGTGGTCGTCCTCCACGTCCAGGAATGACTCAACAAGATACTAGTGGTGTAGAAGACCTTGGTATCTAAGATTACTACAAAATTTCAAATCACTCCGTTGACAAGACGGGGTGATTTTTTTATAGTTAGCAGCAAAGGCCTGAAAAGCTGAAGAGGCTTGAGAGGCCTAATTGGCTTAAAAAATTTCACACACAAAGCCTCTCAAGCTTTTGTAGCCTCTCCGGCCTTTCCAGCCTTTCACATATGATTCAATTCGACATACTCACTTTATTTCCCGAAATCATTTACCAATACTCCAAAGAGAGTATTCTTGGTCGTGCTTTAAAAAAAGAAGTGATCAAAATTGCTGCCCACAATTTTCGAGAAGATACCGAAGACAAACATGCGCGAGTTGACGATCGCCCCTATGGCGGGGGAGCCGGAATGATTCTACAGGTTCAGCCAATTTATGATTGTTTAAAAAGAATCAAAGCTTTAAAAAACAAAAAAACAAAAAATAAAGTCAAAATAATTTTAATGGATCCAGCTGGTAAGAAGTTTGACCAGCGTATGGCTGAAAAATTTTCCAAGCTCGACCGTGTGGTTATAATTTGTGGACGCTACGAAGGTTTCGATGCGCGAATACATAAATTGGTTGATGAAAGAATTTCAGTAGGGGATTATGTGCTCGCTGGAGGAGAATTACCTGCTCTTACCATTGTAGAAGCGGTTTCACGCTTAGTTCCAGGTGTGCTTGGAAATGAAGAATCGTTGAAGGAAGAAACCTTTGGTCAAGGAGCAAGGAAAAAGGAACCCTCCTTCGCTAAAGCTTCGGCGGGCAAGCAAGTATCAAGTTCGGACGACAAGCTACAAGCTACCAGCTACAAGCTAAAAGAATATCCTCAATACACTCGCCCAGAAAATTTTATGGGACAAAAAGTGCCAAAAGTTTTACTAGGTGGTGACCATAAAAAAATTGAGGAGTGGAGGAAGAAAAATAGTAAGTAAAAGTGCTTTGCCCGCCATAGCCCAAAGGCGAAGGCGGGGAGGAAGAAAAATAGTAAATAATTGATATGGAAAATTTTAAAAATGTTGCTAACTTTTTATTCGAAGCAGGCATACTTGCAAAAACCCCTCGCAGTGGGTTTCATTTTTTGGGAAGTGGCGAACAAAGTGTGGCGGAGCATACCATGAGAACTGTGTATGTGGGGTATGTTTTAGGAATGCTAGACGGCAATGTTGATGTTTCAAAAATTATGAAAATGTGTTTATTTCACGATTTGCCAGAGGCAAGAGTTTCGGATCTAAATTACATTCACCAAAAATATAATGAGCGCAACGAACATAAAGCACTTAATGATCTAACAGGTACCTTGCCTTTTGGGGACGATATTAAGCAGTCTTTTATTGAACACGAAGAAAAGAAAACTATCGAAGCAGTGTATGTTAAGGATGCTGATAATTTGGAATGGATTCTATCTCTTAAAGAGCAGGTTGACATAGGCAATGAGCGTGCGACGGAATGGATGGATATAGCAGTGAAAAGGCTGAAGAGCGAATTGGCAAAAAACATAGCTAAATCTATTATTCAAACTGACTCCAACGAGTGGTGGTTTGGCGATAAAAATGACGATTGGTGGGTGAATAGAAGCAAAAAATAGGCCGTATTTATTGAATAAAGCCTGAGGGCTGGATTTTATGTTAGTTGTGCATAACTTTAACCCTTGACAAGGTTTTAAAAATTTGATAATTTTAGCCTACTAAAAAAATAAACCAGCTGCACAAAGGATTACAAAATAATATTTTTCTAAGTCCTTCCAAATCTAGAAGGAAACTAGAAAGAAAAAAGAGCAACTACAAAAATTGGGTTTCTCTTTTTTCTTTCCTGCTCATGCACGAAAGAACGAACATTGACAATACACATGTGACAAGGACATTAAAAGTCTATTTCAAAATACAAAAATAAATAAATCCAAAATAACAACCATCGTTCAACAGAACGAATATCAAACATCTTTATTGAGAGTTTGATCCTAGCTCAGGATGAACGCTGGCGGCGTGTTTAAGGCATGCAAGT
>DALYEE010000037.1:8889-10662 GCA_031972655.1 Candidatus Magasanikiibacteriota bacterium | reverse complement strand
GCGCTGTCATGAGTAGAAAATACTCCAATTATTGTTCGCATAAATTTTAAATAGGATTTTTGATATAAAAACCGTGTATAAATATTTTACCCATTTTTCTTTATTTTGAGAGGTTTCTCTGGTTAAAACTGAGCCAAAGCCAAGGTCGGCCAATACCGTAAAAATCGCAATGGAGGCAAAAATAGTAAAATAATCCCCTCTCACCGACTCTCCTACGAAATAAAAAACAACAAAAAAATAGGCCGAGGAGATGATTTTCTGCAGAATAGTGGCCAGAGTAAGAAAAGTGGTATTTTGGGCAACAGAATATGACATAATGGGCTAATTTTACCCTAGAATTGAAACTAAAACAACTTGGTAAAGGCCTGAAAGGCTTAAGAGGCCTGAGAAGCTTGAAAGGCTCTTCGTTGTGCAATACACAAGCCTCTCCGGCATTTCAGGCCTCTTAAGCTTCTCAAGCCTTTATACATACCCGAAAGTATCTTGACATTTGTGCCTTTTTTTGATATTATAATGTGTCTTATAAACAAGCTTATGAATATTCTTAGCCAAATTAAATACAAAATTACCGCTCCTAAAACCTGGAGAATACTGCAAATTTCAGCAGTGATCATCTGGGCTTTTGCGATGGTGTGTCTCTTGTTTGTTCAGCTCAAATTTATTCTAAAATAAGCCAAAATAAAAACACCCCAACGAATTTCGTTGGGGTGTTTTTTAATACCATAAATTTTGGGTATCCTTGATAATGAGGGTATTGACATTTTCTTGTTTTTATATTATTATTAAGCGTTTCTTCTGGCGATTTTGCCATTCGAGGAGGAACACCGCATGTTGTTCAATGATCTTTTAGGCAGAAGAGTTCGAGTTCATTTAGATGCTCGGGCACAACAATACTGCCATTACTGTGAGGGAGTGCTGGAGTCAGTTGAAAATTCAACAGCCAAAGTTGTTGGAGTAAGAGGCCTTGTGCTGGATGGGCACAACTACCCCTTCCACAACGGAGGTGGAATTCAGCCCATGCCGGATCAGTTCATCAACCTGCAGTCTTCATCGTTCGTTCGTATGGAGCCGATCGACTAAAAGATCGTTCTCTCAGACGCACACTAAGGCCCCGCTGGATCACTTTCCAGACGGGGCCTTGATTTTTAGATTGGTAATCAAAAATCATTTATTCAAATAAAAAAAGGCCGTTAGTAACACATGCTAACGGCCTAAAATAATACTTTTTATCGTTTCGACCACTGCGTCATTCAGAACTAACGTTTGCTCCACTGTGGTGCTCGGCGAGCGCGTTTCAAACCAGGTTTCTTACGTTCTTTCACACGTGCGTCACGAGTGAGAAGTCCAAGAGATTTTAATGTTTTTCGCAATTCCTCATCTTCAGAAACTAATGCTCTCGCAATACCGTGCTGCACAGCTACTGCCTGCCCTCTTTTACCACCACCGTTTACTTTAGCCGACACCGAAGTAGTTTTGTCTTTGGCCAAAGCTTTGAGCGGAGCCAAAACAGTTTCTTGCCATTCAAAATGTGGGAAATATTCAATATAAGATTTACCATTTACAATAATAGAACCATCCCCTTTGGAGATTCTTACGCGAGCTGAAGCAGATTTTCTGCGACCAACCGCTCTAGTGGTATCCTTTTCTTTAGCATTTATCTTAGTCATACGCACCTAAAAACAAATTATTTAAAAATTAAACGTTTCATTCTGTTATCACGATGTTTGTTTTTTGGTAGCAAAGTCATAGACGATGTTGCTACCATCTGGATAT
>DALYEE010000037.1:0-8879 GCA_031972655.1 Candidatus Magasanikiibacteriota bacterium | reverse complement strand
AATCTTTCTGATCAATTTTTTTACCAGTAAAAACAGCTTTATCAGCATTTAAAACTTCAACTTTGTCACCACCATCAAGGTGTGGAGTAAAAGAAACCTTATGCTTGCCTAGTAGATAGGTTGCAATTTTTGTTGCCAAACGACCAGGAGCCTGGTTGGTGGCATCGATTACTTGTGTTTTTCTTTTAGAAGTAGTCATAATATTAGATTATACAAATTCAACAACCGCTTCTTCAGCTCCGTCACCTTTTCGATTTTTCAAAAGAGTGGTACGGGTGTAACCACCAGCTCGATTTAAATATCGTGGACCTAACTGTTCAAGCAATTTATTAACAGCATTTTTAGTATATAGTTTTGAAATAAGCAAACGTCTGGTTGTCAAAGTGTTTACTTTTGATTTAGTGATCAATCGTTCTACCAAAGATTTTACCGCACGGGCTTTTGCTTTGGTGGTAGTTATTTTTTCATACACAATAAGACTTTCTGCTAAATTTTTGAGCAGTGCCTTTCGTGGAGCAGCTGTTCTGCCCAAAGTAATTTTTTTGTTTAAGTGTCGCATATTTGCAGTATCTAAATTAGCAGATTATTTCTTTTTTGATTTTTTAGCTTTTGGTTTTTCTTCCTCTTCTTCAGCTTCAGGTTCAACAACAGCTTCTTCAGCTACCACTTCTTCTGGAGCTTCTACCTTAGCAGCCGAAGAAATTTTCTCACCAGCAGCTTCTGCAGAATCCATAATAATAGTGAAGTGGTTCATCAAAATTTCAGTACTCTGACGCATTGCCTCTTGGGGAGAAATGGTGCCATTGGTTTCGATGGTCAAGATCAGTTTTTCAAAGTTGGTAATATCTCCCACGCGGGTATATTCAATTTTATAGCCAACGTCTTTTACAGGAGTATATACAGAATCAACTACGATTGTTCCTAAATCATAACTTTTTTTGTCTTTTTCTTCTACTGGTTTATATCCTCTACCTCGTCCAACCACGATTTCCATATCGAGAGTTTTGTTGCTGGTCAAGTTCGCGATTACCAAATCTGGGTTAGCGATTTCTACACTAGAGTTTGTAGAAATATCTCCAGCAGTTACGGGTCCTGGGCCTTTTTTAACCAACTGTAAAGTTACTGGATCATCAGAAAAAACTTTAACAACTAATTGTTTTAAATTCAACATTACTTCCATTACATCTTCTTTAACCCCCTCGATGGTACTGAATTCATGTTGCACACCTTTGATTTTGAAATATTCTACTGCTGCTCCAGGTAAAGAAGAGAGCAACACCCGGCGAAAAGCATTACCAAGAGTAGTACCATAACCATGGTAACAAGGAGTAATGATTACCAAACCAGAGTGTGGTACTGGACCATCTTGGAATTCAACTTTAGAGGGTAAAAGAAAGTTTTCCATAAAGTAAGCAAATTAAATTAACGAGAATAAAATTCAATAATTTTTTTGGCATCAAATTGAGGGCGCTCAATAAGAGGCACATTTAGTACTTTGGCAGAAACTTTCTTGGCATCAACTGTTAACCAACCAACAATTTCTTTCTTAGCCAAAACGTCACTAATATTTTCAAAAAGTTTACTCTTTTTTGATTTTTCTTTCAGTTCAATAACCGTTCCGATGCGAACACGGAAAGATGGAATATTTACTTTCTTTTCATTAACCAAAATATGTCCATGACTCACAAGTTGACGAGCCAAACGGCGAGATGAAGCCAACCCCATGCGGTAAACAACATTATCCAAACGAGATTCTAGATAACTAAGCAAAATCTTACTGGTGTCACCAGTTTTTTTAGAAGCCTCAGCAACGTAGTTTGAAAATTGGCGCTCTAAAAGACCATAAAGTTTACGAGCTTTTTGTTTTTCACGAAGCTGTTTAGCAAAACCTGATAATTTGGCATGCTTTTGATCTGGACCATGTTGGCCAGCTGGGTATTTACGACGAGTCACTGGACACTTTACAGAATCACAGAGTTTTTCACCGTATTTTCGACAAATTTTATGTTTTGGACTAAGATCTCGAGCCATATATAGTTTACTTTATCTTATCTTTTCAAAAGATGAATAGAAAAATTATAAAAGTTTATACTCTACGTCGTTTTGGAGGGCGGCAACCATTGTGTGGAATTGGAGTAACATCAGAAATTGCCAACACGATCAAACCGTTAGAGTGAAGCGCGCGGATCGCACTTTCACGTCCACCACCGATTCCTTTTACAAAAACATTTACTTCTTTCACACCGTAATCTGCGATTTTGGTAAGTAAATTTTTTACTACCACACTAGCAGCATATGGAGTTGCTTTTTTTGGACCCTTAAAACCAGCTGCACCAGCAGATGCCCAACCTAATACCGCACCTTGCGGGTCAGTGATGGTGATCAAAGTATTGTTATAAGTAGCTTGCACGTATGCACTACCACGTGGTACTTGGCGAACTGCTTTTTTCTTTTTATTATTTTTTGCTACAGCTGCAGTTGAACCAGGTTTTGCATTCTCTGTTTTTGTTTGTTTTTTTTCTTCAGTCATACATTATGGATAAGAAATCGTGATAATATTAAGTTTTTTGTCCAGCATCTTTGCGACCACTACCCATAGTCTTACGGGTGTTTCCTCGAACTGTTCGAGAATTTGTTTTGGTTCGCTGTCCTCGAACTGGCAAGTGTTTCATATGTCTAATGCCACGATAAGCTTTAATGTCCTTGAGACGTTTGATGTTAGCGGCAATTTCACGTCTTAAGTCACCTTCCGTTTTATAGGTTTTTTCAACAATAGAGCGGAGCATGTCTTGTTGCTCAGTAGTCAGATCTTTGGTACGAATATTTTCGTCAATTTTAGCTTGTTTAAGAATTTTTTTAGACAAACTAGAACCAACTCCATAGATGTAGTTCAAAGACACAACGATTCTTTTCTCTTTTGGGATAGTGATACCTGCAATACGCATATAGTAATATAAAAATTAACCTTGACGCTGTTTGTGCTTTGAAGTAACACAAACAACTCGCAAACGTCCTTTACGTCGAACGATCTTGCATTTCATACAAATTTTTTTCACTGAAGCGCGAACTTTCATATTTTGTTAGGTAAGAAAAAATACCAACCACTGCCGCGATATCAACGCTCAATTCAAGATCGAGCTACACCGCACTGGTTGATATTTTTAAGGTGTATAATTCTTTATCTTTCGATGAAAAACTATACTTTAAATTAAAAACGAAATGTTATTCTTCCTTTTGTTAAGTCGTAAGGACTCATCTGAATTTTTACTCGATCTCCAACCATCAAACGGATTTTGTTGAGGCGAAGTTTACCTGCGAGATAACCAAAAATTTCTTGGCCGCTGGTCAACTTTACCTTGAAAGTCCCTGCTGGAAGGAGCTCTTGGATTTGGCCTTCAACTTCGATGGCCTCTTTAGAATTGCTATTAGTATCCATTAGAAAAAATTACTTGGATTATATTATCTTAAAATGAAAGTTAAGTCAAGTCCTACTAATATTTAGTTTAGACTAATACTAAATTCTTTATTTTAAGGCTAGATTTGCTGGGTTAACACGAGGATCTTCTTTATAGACCCAGTACTTATATAACACGAAATTCCAGGTTACCGCAAGCACAATGTTGATAGTACGGATGATCAGATAGTCAAAATCTTTGTTTTTAACTACATAATGTAGAAGAACATCCAACCTTACTACTTGAGTAAAAAACCACATCCAAAAAACTGAGAAAGCAGCATTGGAAGCGGCCAAAATGTAAAACCGCACTATTTTGCGGTGTGTTGTTCCAACACTTTTAAATGACCACCATTTGTTGATAAAAAAAACGTAATTAAGCAAAATAATTTGATTGATCAATGTAGCTAAAACCTTGGAAATATGAAGCTGACCGACCAGTAAGTACAATGAGCTCAGATCTAAAATAAACGCACTCATTCCGGTAATGAAGTACTTAAAAAACTGTACCCGATGCGACCAATAATAATTAAAAAACTTTTTAATCATGTAATTTTTAGATTAAAATAGCTTTGATTCTTCTCACACCGGCACTCACCGCTTCTTCTTTCACAATTTTAAATGTACCCATTGTTCCGGTATGTTCCACATGAGGCCCTCCACATACTTCACGGCTATATGTTGGCATAGTTGGATCCGCAGTAGCAGGCAGAGTGGTATCGCCCACTGTATAAACTTTTACTTTGCTTTGATACTTATCTTCAAACAAACCAATGGCCCCTAAATTTTTTGCTTCCTCAAAACTCATTTCTTGCCAACTTACAGGATAATCTTTTTTGATTGCAGCATTAACCAACTCCTCAGCAAGTTGTATTTGCTCGGGAGTTAATTTCTGTGGGTGCGCAAAATCGAAACGCATGCGTTCTTGGGTAATATTACTCCCCCGCTGGGTAGCGTGAGGTCCTAAGATTTTCAAAAGCGTCGCATGAAGCAGGTGTGTAGCCGTATGATATTTGGTAGAAATCTCACTATGGTCCGCAAGACCACCGGCAAATTTCTGCTCGGCGCCGGAGCGAGATTTTTCTTGATGCTCTTTGAAAGCTTGCTCAAAAGCTGACACATCAACACTAAGGCTGTTTTCCAACGCTAACTCCACTGTCATTTCTAACGGGAAACCATAAGTGTCGTAAAGTTTAAATGCTTGTTTACCAGAAATTTCTTTGATCACCTGGCCGGTTTTTTCAAAAGCAATTCTAAATCCATTTACCAGCTTTTCGAACTCTTTGAGACCTTGTTCTACTGTATTTCTAAACTTACTTTCTTCTTGAGTCATTTCATTGAGTACAAAATCTTTGTTTTTTTGCACTTCAGGATATACATCTTTAAATACCTCAATCACCTGTTCAGCAATGATGGCACAGAAGTTTTCTTTGATTCCCAAAAGACGACCATGGCGTACAGCGCGACGAATAAGGCGACGTACAATGTAGCCTTGGTCAACGTTTGCTGGTGCAATACCTTTGTCGTCTCCCATGATCATGGTGGCTGTACGTATATGGTCAGCTATAATTCGCATGGAACGGGTTACTGTTCCAGGCAAAGAACCAACCATCTCATCTTCGTTATTAAATATCGTTTTTCCTTTCCACTGCTTAATCACAGTACCTGTCGGCAAAGTACGCACAGACACATCTTCACAAGCATATTCTCGACCCGAAACTTCTTCGATCTTTTGGATCAAAGACCAAAAAGTATCAATTTGAAATACGTCTGCATATCCATTGAGCACCATCAGTGTGCGCTCCAAACCCATCCCCGTATCAACGTTTTTTTGTTTTAATGGTTCGTATGTTCCATCAGCATTTTTGTTGTACTGCATGAAAACATCGTTCCAAATTTCGAGCCAATTATCTTCATCATTTGCCGGGTTACTATTTTCTGGCGGAAATTCGCCTTCGCCTTTCCAGAAAAACATTTCAGTATCTGGTCCGCATGGTCCAGTTTGGCCAGCGGGTCCCCACCAATTATTTTTCTTGGGTAAGTAGCCAATTTTATGTTCTGGTACACCTACTTGTTTCCAAATCTGTGCCGATTCTTCATCACGCGGAGCTACCTCATCGCCTTCAAAAACAGTTACCGCCAATTTATTTTTGTCTAAACCTAAAAACTCTGGTGATGTTAAAAACTCCCAACTCCATTCAATTGTTTCTTTTTTAAAATAATCTCCGAGTGACCAGTTTCCCATCATTTCAAAAAAAGTATCATGTCGATTGTCCCCCACTTCATCGATATCTTGCGTACGAATACATTTTTGAATATTCGCCAACTTCTTTCCGCCCGGGTGTGCTTGTCCCATCAAATATGGCACCAATGGATGCATACCAGCAGTGGTAAAAAGCACGGTTGGGTCGTTATCAGGCACAACTGAAGCAGAAGGAATGATGGCATGTCCTTTAGATTCAAAAAATTTGAGGTATTTTTGGCGAATTTCAGTGGAGGTAATCATAAATGAATTCTTATTTTTTCTTTATAATAATATATAGATAATTTAGAAAAGTAAACAAGCCAATAGCAGAGAAAAAAATTACTAAAGATGCAAAAATATACCATTGAAAAATACTAAAATAATTTTTCTTCCATAAACCTAAACAGAAAATAGCCGCAAAACCAAGTATATAGATAAACGATAAACATAAATTTTTCCAACGATGTTCGTATACTTGTTTCTGTAAACTTTCTTTATTTTTCTCATTAAATTCTTTTGCTTTTCTAAAGAAATATAGAATTTTATCAAGTGGCATAAACAAACTTCTAATTAACTAATTAATGAATTGTTCAGTCATTAGGATTTTAAAAACCCCTAAATATCCATCTACATGTTGATCATCCGATACGGATGGCCAAAAAATTGGTCTCCAATCATTTTTTTAATTTCCTTACGCTGTGTATTGGTTGAGTAATAAATTACAACATATGCCGCACCGAAACATCCGCTAGGATGTGTAAAAGTAGGGGCCATCGAAACTTTGCCTCCTATTTTTTCAATCTCCAAAACAACATCCTGGTGATCAGAAATCGTTTCTTTCACAACCTCTGCCGAAGCCATTTCAATACACCTAATTGATTTTATTGCATCATGTGTCGCACTTTGGTAATAAGCATAAACACCACAAACAGGTCCTAAAATTAGGATAAGTATTACACAGTAAATGATTTTATTTTTTCTCAACATACAATTAACAATCTAATATTCGGTCTTAAAATCACTCGGGTGCGGTATGAAATAGTGTAAAATTATTCCACTCTCTCCAATTCTGTTTTCTTTTTACTATTTCTTGTGTCCATTTATCCGTAACGTTTTTGTAGTCTGCTTTTTGTTTTACTGTAAGTTGATCAAAATGATTGTGCGGCAATAATGGATCCAGTGCTGGAGCCGCATCTACCGAAAGTTGATTAAAATATAGCATGTCTAGTTTTTTTAAATCCCCCAACGAACGATTCACATTTTCTCGCGCAATCATGAAGTCTACATTGAGCGAAGAAATAAGCGTAAACGCAACCAAGCTCGTTGCTAAAATCAAATAAAAATAATTTCTAAAAGACCAACGAACAAGAACACAAACAATGGCAAAAACGACCTGGGCCAGAAGAAAATAAATAAACCATTCTACATACAAGCGCTCAACAGTATAGCCGTAGGCTTGCTGGTACACATACATTCGGCGCAGCGCAGAAAAACCAATCACCGCAATTTGTGCTAAAAACAATATCTGCAAAGCGCCTAATATTTTTTTACCTACACCAGTGGAGTTGTGAATGTAAGAATAATAAGAAAACAAAAGCAAGCCAGCAGAAAGAACCATTACGGCAACAAGCTCAAAGAACCCGCGACGGGCGTATTCGGCAAAAGTTAAATGGTTTTCGAGTACAAAATTAAGGCCGCCGAATAAGTAAGTGATTTGAATCACAACGAAGATGAGAAAAAATACATTTATTACCGCCAGAATTGATGTGATGATAGTGCTATCTAATTTACGTATTGACCGAACTGCCCCCATAACAGAATGTTCTTCGCTGGTAACAACATAAAAAAAGCTGGCGATAAGAACTGTGAAGATAGCTGTTCGAAGAATTCTCCAAGGTGTAGTTGGGGCAATATCAAAACGAAACATGCGGTGGACCCAATCGGCAAACACAGCATCAGCCGAGCTAAACAATACGCCAAAAATAAATAACAATGGCAAAGCAATAATCAAGCCGGTAATAATTTTTTTATAAACCCCACTCTCACTTTTTTTGTCCCATTTAAACAAGTCATCATAAATTCTACCTAATTTGGTAAAAGGAAGATCGAGATGCTTGATAAGTGGTATGTGGGTGAAAAAAAAAGGATGTTTTTCTTTGTTGCGCAAGGTAACGAGCATGGTAAAAATGACCAGCAAAGCAAAAACAACCAGAGGTACTAGAAACTGAACCAAGATATTATTATATACAAAAACATCTGTAGTAAGAATAATAATTGGCACCATCAATAAAAAAGCCCAACTGCTATGAATTTTGTTGGTAACAAGAGCTAAAACCAAAAAAACCACCAAATAAATGGCTACAAACAATACAAAACCCAAACCTAGATGTTGGTTCCAAAAAAACAAATCATACAAAATAGCAGTAAGCAGAGATAAACCCACATACATCAAGCGGTTTGCACGAGAATTAGGATTTTGTTTTAAAAAATTTAAGTTCATATTTATAGTTAGGTAGACACTATCTTATGGCATTTTAGCGAAAATCTTGCGGATTGTCTACCTTATCCTACTTATTTTAATGAAATAGTTTTAAACAAAAATAATTGATAAACTGTCTATTCTTGACAAACCACTATTATTAATCTATCGTTCCATACGGAATTTTCACCGAAACAGGGAGGAAAAAATGTTAATCCGATGGTTTGACAATACACAGATTCCCCTTTTTGTTTTAGCACGGGCAAACTGGAATAGTGGAGTACTTTTACGCATCATACTTTTCTACATGAGTAAAATTGGGCGGTTTAAATTCACAGTTGAAAATATCACAACTTACGTGATGCAAAATCATGCGGAACTGAAGCAAAAAAATTCTTGGTTTGATCCTTCAAACATTGCACAATATCTTAGTAAATTAGTTGAGAATGAAGGTCTTTTTTATCAACCATATGCTACACATGGCGATGCAGCGTATCAGCCCACGGATAAATTTTTTGTAGGATGCACGAAACTTGTATCCTATCCGCTTCTCGTTGAAAAATAAAATTTATACCAGCTAATGGTAAAAAACCACTTGGCCTACTACTTTAGTTACATTATTTAAATTGACTCAAGTAGTAACAGGTGGTTTTTATTTTACCGCTCCCCCGCCCAAACATTCTCCTTTTTTGAAAAATACC
>DALYEE010000036.1:7980-11058 GCA_031972655.1 Candidatus Magasanikiibacteriota bacterium | reverse complement strand
CCAAAAAACTCTGTATGAGCATGAGAAATAAAAGTAAGCACACCAACATTGCACGGTGCAATATCTACTAAATATTTTATATCCCCTGGTTTATCAGCTCCCATTTCCAAAACTAAAATTTCTGGATATTTTTCATTTTTAAAAATAAGCAAGGAAATAGCCTGCCAAAAAGCGCCAAGCCAACCAAAAAATGATCGATTCGGCGGTGAATCAATCCCAAATATCGTCAACGGGACACCCACTTCATTGTTGTAATTTTTAGCCGTCTTGCGGACATTAAAGCTTCCACTCAAAACCATGGCGATCGCTTCTTTTGCTGAAGTTTTTCCCACCGACCCCGTAATACCAATAACTTGAGGGTGGTATTTTTTCAAAACCTTTTTAGCCAAAAAACGTAGCAGCTTTAATAAAATTTTTTTAAACATAGTATTGTTTTCTATAAACGATCAATTTCAAATTATAAATGAATTTTTTTCAAGACTTCGCTGTCATCCTGAAGAAGCGTCGCAGCGATTGAAGGATCCCTCGACACTCACGAAATTTTCGAGGGATTCTTCGCTACGTGCGAACTTCGCTCAGAATGACAGTGAAAATCTAATTGTGCAAATACAATCATCTTTGCTCTTGAACTCTATAATAGTCTAGCACAAATTTGGTAATATCTTTAAAAACCACACCTACTGTGCTTCCGGCCCACTTCTTGTTCGGCTCTTCGTAACGAATAATTAATACCATTTTAGGGTCATCTGCCGGCGCATAACCACTAATAGTATGGTTGGTATCTTTTTCTTCCAGCCGGTTGTTTTTAAAAATTTGTGCCGTACCAGTTTTGCCCGCTACATAATAATGAGGCAGCTTAACTTCCGGATAAGAATCAACCGTGGCCACAAGCATTCCCGTGATTAATTTTGATGTTCGAGCAGAGATTACTGATTCGCTTAGTTGTGGTTTTGTTTTTTCGCTTTTTCCATCAGAATATTTAAACTCATCCACAATATAAGGTTTCGGTACCTTTCCTCCATTGGAAAGTGCTGAGTAGGCAGCGGCCAGCTGCAAAGGCGTTACTGCGATACCTTGTCCGAATGAAGCGTAGTACATGTTTACTTTACGCTGTAAGGAAGAAATATTACCGGATACCTCAGTGTTGAGGGTGACGCCAGTTTTTTTACCAAAACCGAATTTCTCAACTCCCGGTTTAAAATTTTCCAAACCAATCTTACCCACCAACCATGTCATACCAGTATTTATTGATTTTTGCAAAACATACGTCATCGTATTAGCGCCTGGATAACAAATATGGTCTGCGTTTTCAATGGGTTTAAGCAATCCTTTTACGGAAAATCTGCACGGATCAGCAGTAAAGGTGGTTTGCGGACCTACCAAACCTAAGTCGATACCGATCGACATAGTAATAGGCTTAAAAACCGAGCCTGGTTCGTAAGCAGTAAATATGCTGGTGTTATTAAAATTAGCCACGCTCTCCACATTGGAATAATTATTAGGATTGAAGCCGGGCGTGCTACACATGGCCAGAATTGCCCCCGTTTTAGGGTCCATCATCACCAAAGAACCACTTTTTGCTTGATAGGTTTGCCGACCTTCTTCCAGCCGTTTACATGCTTGGTACTGGATAGTTCGGTCAATAGTCAAAACCACGCTAGTTCCATCTTCCGAAGGTGTGACTTGGCGATCCGCAAAAGTAATCCAACTCCCCCAGCGTGTTTTTTCTCCTGAAACATACCCAGGCTTCCCAGCCAAGCGACTGTTCAAATTCCCTTCAATTCCATACTTTCCCACCATCGAACCATTGTCATCAAACGAAGTAAAGCCCAAAACCGCTGCTCCTAGCTCTTCTTCGGGGTAATACCTAAATTCTTGAGGGGTAAAATAAATTCCTACAAGTTTTTCTTGTTTAATTTTGTTCATCATTTCCTCAGTAACTTTTTTTTCAAGTACCTGATAGTAACTGGCGGATTTGCTCAGCCTCTTAGTTATTTCTTCTATCTCATTTTGATCCTTAAGCTGCAAACTATCTACCAGTCGACGAGTGGTGGAAGCTATGTCTTCTGAATGGATTTCGTGTGGCACTGCATAAAGCAAATAATACTGCCGATTAATAGCTGCTGGGTATGTTTGTTTTGTCCTGGTATCTTGAAAAAAGATCTGCCCCCTTTCAGGATGCAATTTTTTATAAATTTCATGAGCATTAGAAGCAAACAACGAATAGTAAGAATGGTCAATAATTTGCAGTTTAAAAAGTTGCACCCCAAGCCAGGTTGCTAACAATAAAAAACAGAGTGAGATATTTCGCAAACGATTGTCTTTTTCTTCTTTCCTTTTCTTCATGTTTTAGAACTAAAGCGAGCTAAATAGGTAGTAAGCACCTGTCCAACATTTTGTTTTTTCCAAACAATTTTAAAAATCATGTCTGCCAAAGGCAATTTTATTTTTAACTTCCTGGCTAAATCTTGAAGTTTTTTAATCGCCTCGATTCCCTCCACCACCTGACCAACTTTTTGCTCTGCCTCATTTCTGGTTTCCGCATACACTAAAAATTCTCCAAAACTTCTGTTTCTACTCGTAGTACAAAGTGCCGTACCAATCAAATCACCCAACCCAGCCAAGCTATAGACTGTTTCTTTTTTACCACCAATTTTGGTAAGCACCAGACCAATTTCATCAAGCGCTTGGGTTAAAAAGAAAGCTTTGGTGTTCATGGGGAATTTTAATCCATCACACAAACCCAAAAGAATGGCATACACATTTTTTAACGCACCGGCCATTTTAACGCCCCTAATATCGTTTGAGGGAAGTAATTTTAAAAACTTGTTTTCTAAAACTTGAGTAACTTTTTTTAGATTCGAAGCATTATTTGAAGCAATATTCATGGCCGTAAAGCCTCCCTTGGCCAAATCTCCCGCAATTGCCGGACCAGAAATGGTTACCATATTTTTTTTCAAACTAGCCGATTTTTTTTCAACTGGCTTTGGAGTACCCAACTTTTTTTTACCCACTTCCCAATCGTCTTTTTTCACACCCTTAGACACATCAACCAAAATTACTTTAGAATCCACCAAC
>DALYEE010000036.1:7328-7970 GCA_031972655.1 Candidatus Magasanikiibacteriota bacterium | reverse complement strand
GCCACACGCTTCAACATTGAATCCATAAAGTTGCTTGGCATGACATAAAACAAAATGTCACAACCATCTAAAGCCACACTCAAATCAGGTTCTACTTTTATTTTACTCGAAAGCTTAATTCCTGGTAGATATTTTTTGTTTTCGCGGTGGTCTTGGATTTGTTGTAACGGCTCAAGATCACCCTCGTAGTTCCAAATCGTTACAAGAAAACCATTGCTAGAAATAATATGCGCCACAGTAGTTCCCATATTCCCCGCTCCCAAAACTGTAATTTTCATAGATTTATTAATTAGCCTTATGTGTTTGTCAGTATAGCAATTTTTCAAGCTTTACTCAATAATTTTTGAACAAAAAACTGCCCACTTATTCTAGCCACAAAATTTTGTAGCCAAAATGAGTAATGGGCAGTTTTAAATTTAAAAAAATTCTAAATAGTTAGTAGGCATCGATAATTTGTTTTTTCGAAATTTCAATGCCAGCTCGTTCTTTTCGTTGTCTATCTAAAGCCATTTTAGATTCAAAAAGAGCAACAACATAGCACGGCAAAAGAAACATGCCGCAGACAAAAGAAACCATTGATACGATTAAAAAAAACGGTTGATTTGTTAACCACCGCGCAAAGAAACTCAGAAATATCAATAT
>DALYEE010000036.1:323-7318 GCA_031972655.1 Candidatus Magasanikiibacteriota bacterium | reverse complement strand
GCACCGTACATACTCTGACGAAACAGGCGCATTTTCATTAAGAGTTTATGAACTCCATTATGCTGGGAAGACATTTGAGCTCTGATTCGTGCATGTTCAGAACCCCTATTATAGGGATGTGCCAGCTGATACATTTTCTCGCTCCTTTTCCCTTGAGTTTCATTCTCAAGCAGAAAAAAAATTGTTCAACCGAACAATTTTTCTCCACCCGATAATTCAAAACTCGCCACCGTCCGACTATTCCAATCCTCCTCTTACTTAAGAGGAGGAGATCGCTCCTACAAACTACCAGCTAATTCCTAAAATCCTAACTCCTAGCTTCCTAAACCTACATTCCTTTTGATTTTTTTCTCGCTTCATTCTCATTCAAAATCATTTTACGAATACGAATATTTTTTGGAGTAATTTCTACCAATTCATCGTCACCAATATATTCCATTGCATCTTCCAAATCCATAATTTGTGGAGCATTGAAATGCTCAGCAGATCCATCGCCCTTAGAGCGCATGTTGGAAAGCTGTTTTGCCTTACATACATTCACCCGAATATCTTCGGAACGGCTGTTCTGGCCTACAACTTGGCCTTCGTATACTTCTGTGTTTGGCCCGATAAACAATGATCCACGATCTTGCACGTTCAATAGTCCATAGAGGGTGGTCATACCGGTTTCGTGTGCAACAAGTGATCCTTGGTTACGTTCTTTCCAGTTGCCCGGGTCTTTATCGTAGTCAAAAAATACGGTGTTGATAATACCCATACCTTTGGTGTCAGTCAAAAATTCGGTGCGATAACCGAATAATCCACGAGTAGGAATCACGAAGTCAAAAAATGCCGTGCCGTTTTCAGTTTTCATATCTTTGAGTTGTCCATTACGGGCGCCCATTTTTTGCATCACTACTCCAGAGTAAACTTCGGGTACTTCGATCATTACCACATCATAAGGACACATTTTTTTACCATCAACTTCTTTGATAATCACTTGAGGACGTGAAACCTGGAATTCATAACCTTCACGGCGCATACGCTCAATCAAAATGGCCAAATGCAATTCTCCACGACCAGAAATGATCCAGTCTCCATTTGTACCATCTTCTACTTTCAACGCCACATCATGCTCCACTTCTTTAAATAAGCGCTCACGGATTTGGCGGGAGGTAGTGAACTGCCCTTCTTTTCCAGCAAACGGCGAATCATTTACCGCAAAAGTCATTTTTACAGTCGGTTCATCAATGGTCAAAACCGGCAAAGCAACTGGATTTTCTACACTAGCCAACGTTTCTCTGATACCTACTTCTTCAATACCAGAAATGCCACAATATCACCAGCGATTGCTTGCGTGATTTCAATTCTGTCTAAGCCCAAAAAGGTCATTAAAGCGGTTAAACGGTATTTTTTCATTTCACCTTGGCGATTGATGAGCATTACATCTTGAGCTGCTTTCATTGTTCCGTTATAGATTCTACCAATACCAATTTTGCCTTTGTAATTGTCATGAATAGTAGACACAACCAACATTTGCAAAGGTTTGGTGGGGTCACCAGTTGGAACAGGAACATTTTTTAAAATACTTTCAAATATTGGAGAAATATCAGTCATTTTTTCTAAATCTGGCTCAAAACCGGCTTTACCATTTTTGGCTGAAGCATACACAACTGGGAAATCTGCCACCTCATCATTAGCGCCAAGTTCTAAAAATAATTCTAAAGTTTTATCTAAAACAAAAGGGATGCGAGCATCAGGCTTGTCGATTTTGTTGATCACCACAATTACACGGTGACCAAGCTGCAAAGCCTTTTTGAGTACAAAGCGTGTTTGAGGCATCGGACCTTCTTTGGCATCAACCAAAAGCAAACAGCCGTCAGCCATTTTCAAAACACGTTCCACTTCCCCACCAAAGTCTGCGTGACCAGGGGTATCGATGATGTTAATTTTGGTATCATCCCAAACTACGGAAGCATTTTTGGAAAAAATGGTAATACCACGTTCACGCTCCAAATCGTTGCTGTCCATAATTGTGGTAACTTCAGCTAAATCTTTGGAAAGTTTAGTTTTTGACTGCCGCAAAAGCGCATCAACAAGCGTTGTTTTTCCGTGGTCAACGTGAGCAATAATAGCAACATTTCGAATCATAATGATGGGTGAAAGGAACAAGGAGAATGGAACAAGGATTTTTGGTAATTCTTTGTTCCTTTTTCTTTGTTCCTTAAATTAATTTATTTAATAAAAAAACTGCTTAAATAAGCAGAAACCTACTATATAACAATGAGTATACCTGAATGCTTAAAAAAATCAACCCTTTTATCGCTGGTAACTGATTTTTACACCGTGTCTTAGATATTTGTATCTTTGGCATCCTGAGGAATTTCACAACGACGAAGGATTTCTCGATATACATCAAGAAATTTTTCGTTTTATGCGAATCCGCCTCGCCGATGGGCAAGACTTCACTCAGAATGAAAGTGAATGACCAAACATGTAAGCCTGGCTATTACTAACGATAAAAGGAACGGAGAAAAATAAAACTTTTTCTAAATAATTCAAGCCAGCTCATATCTCTACCAAGCAATCTGAGTAACAATCCCGATTGAGCGTGAGTCTTGCTCTATGCTTTTACCATTTTCTCCTATAAAGAACGGCGTTTTATACACCACCATCAATGCCGCAGTTTTTATCCCAACTACCGGCCGTAATTGTGGGGTTTCCAACCGAAGCAGAGGACCAAACATTCCTTCAAAATGTCGGGATGACAGACCATACATGACAGTTGCCAAAAAACCTACGTATTTATTATGACCAAACTTCAATTCAAAAGAGTTATTTAGTTCCGGACCATACTCCGTGTTTGTACCTAAATTAAGGAAAAAACCCACTCCCGAATGAATATATACTAACGTAGAAATTCTAAACATTCCTTCTATTTGACCACTAAACTCAGAGCTGGGAAAAGATTTTTTTTGCCCAACAATCATAATATGTTCGGCGCAAATTTCTATATGCTGGAAACCCAGTTTTCCGGAGCCACTCGCCCAACTTTGAGCACTACCTAGCACGAGAAAGATGCAAATGAGAACAAAATTCAACATCAACCTTCTCATCATTGTTCACTCCTTTTCCAGAAGAATGTTTCTTCTTTTTGGCAAGCGTAATTATACGCGATAAAATACTTTTGGACAAGGGTTTTTTGTGGATTAAAAAATTTCAAAATGAATTTTGTTGTTTAAAATACCCTTTTCCACTAGTTTAATGCGCATTTCTTTCACCATTTCTAGGCTTCCACACAAATAATACTCCCCTTCTTCTTTAAAAAAACCAGAGACATGTTCTGTAACTCTACCAGAAAGACCGGGCCATGAAGAATTTGGCTGAGATAAAGTAATTTGTAGAGAAAAATTACTATAGTGCTTTTTTAATTCTTCCAAACGACCTGGCCAAATAAGATCTTCAGCATGGCGCACTCCAAATAACAGAGAAACCTGCTCGCTTTTTTGATTTTTTAAGTCATCTGTAATCATGCTCATTATTGGTGCAATTCCCGCGCCTGTGGCCACAAAAAACTTATGGGGAGCATGAGTGTTCAAGCACACAAACCGTCCTTCTGGGCCACGCAAAAACGCTTCTTCTCCAACACTCAATTTAGAAAAAAACTCCGCTCCCTTGCCATTTGGTACTAACTTTACACAAAACTCTAAGTATTCTTCGGTGGGTTCGCTGGCAATTGAATAGCTACGCAGAACCGATTCCAAACCGGATTTGATCATAAATTGCACAAATTGCCCGGATTCAAAACTAAATCCATGTGGCTTTTCGAATTTTAAACCTAAAACATCATGAGCGATCTCACTTTTCTCTAGTAATTTTAACGCTAAAAACTGCTTTTCCATAATTGACAATTTCCTTAAAACAAGCTAAAATCCGGTAGTTAAGCCGCTATTTTAGCACAACAGAAGTTTAGCGACAAGACAAAAATAATTACTATGAAATCAAACCCTAAAATTACTCAAAGCCTCTACAGCGCCTCTGATCCGGAAAAAAATCGCTATAAAGCCAAACCAGGCCTAAGCGAAGAGATTGTCCGTGAGATATCGCTGCAGAAAAACGAACCAGCTTGGATGCTCGAAAAACGCCTCCATGGTTTGGAATTGTTCCACCAAAAACCAATGCCGGCTTGGGGACCAGATTTATCCAAACTCGATTTAGAATCAATCGTGTATTTTGTGCGGCCCGATACTGAAGAAGCCAAAACATGGGACGATGTACCCGAGGACATTAAGAAAACTTTTGACCGTCTGGGAATTCCAGAAGCAGAAAAAAAAGCATTGTCTGGTGTTGGTGCTCAATATGATTCTGATGTGGTGTACCATAATTTAAAAAAACAATGGGAAGACCAAGGAGTGATTTTTGAAAACATGGATGTAGCCGTGCAAAAATATCCCGAGCTCGTACAAAAATATTTCATGAGCCAATGCGTGCCGATTCATGACCATAAATTTACCATGCTACACGCGGCTGTCTGGAGTGGCGGTACGTTTATTTACGTTCCTAAAAATGTTTCCATCGACTTGCCTCTCCAAGCCTACTTTCGCATGAACGCCAAACAAGGCGGACAATTTGAACATACGTTGATTATCGCGGACGAAGGCTCACAGGTGCACTACATCGAAGGCTGCTCTGCTCCACGCTACGGCACTAGTTCACTCCATGCTGGTTGTGTAGAAATTTTCGTGCACAAAAATGCCCGCGTGCGTTATTCTTCCATCGAGAACTGGTCTAAAGATACTTATAATTTAAATACCAAACGCGCTTTGGTAGATGAACATGCCACGATTGAGTGGGTCAACGGCAACATGGGCAGCGGCACTACCATGCTTTATCCTTCATCCATTTTGCGTGGCGTTGGTGCGCGTTCCGATTCGTTGGGCATTGCCTTTGCGGGCCCTGGGCAAAACCAAGATACAGGCGCCAAAGCAATTCATGTCGCACCACACACTAGTTCACACATTGTTTCCAAATCTATTTCCAAAGATGGCGGTATCAATACCTTTCGCGGACTCATTCACATCACACCCTCAGCGACAGATGTAAATGCTTCCATGACGTGTGACGCGCTTTTGATTGGAAAAAATGCGGTTGCAAATACTATTCCGGAATTGAAAATAAAAAACGAGCAAGTAAATGTTGCTCATGAAGCGCGAATTGGAAAAATTGGTGAAAAAGAAATTTTCTATTTACAATCCCGTGGTTTATCAGAGCAAGAAGCGATTCGTTTGGTAGTCTCTGGTTTTATTGAACCGATTATCAAGGCATTGCCGATTGAGTATGCATTGGAGTTGAATAGATTGATTGAGATGGAAATGGAAGGGACAGTGGGGTAAAACATAACACCCCAGTCGCACGTAGCGCCGAGGCAAAGTTTATTGATCCAGTGACCTTAAATTCACAACCCAAACCGCCTGCTCTGGGTCAGACTTAAAAACCGGTCGTAGGCTGTGGGTCGCGGCCAGGAAGAGACAAACACTCTCAAAAGCCGCCCAATTGTTCACATAAAAGTACCATCCATCATCTGCTCCCTCAAAGTACATCCTGTTATCCCCCGAGACATCAGTGTTTCGAAAAATTTTCCAAGTTCCCACAGTTCGATAATACCAAATCAAGTCACCAGCCTCCAAACCAGTCAACTGTCCACGAAAGATCATTGGTTGACTCCTTGTCTTTATGCCGAAAAATGGCAAAAGAACAAGTTAAAATATCATAATTATCATGAACCGTCAATCTAAAAAATTGTCTGCCAAATTCCATTCATAATTCCCCACCCTTGAGGAGCTCATTTTAAAACAAACCCTGTCTATAAAAAAAATAGAACACCCCGGTCGCATGTAGCGCCGGGGCAAAAGTTATGCCGGTGGTTGTTGATGGCTTAACAATTGGTACGCCCACCAACTCAGCCCATCCCTCTTCTCGCAACGCATGTTGAACATACATGCGACACCCTCCACGTACTGTTTAAATTGGTCTTCAGTCAAAATATATTCCATTGGATGCCAAGTATCTTGGTTATAATGGGTCCAAGACAAAAAAACATCGTTTGCAGATCCACTACCTCCTAACCTCAAAATTGCAAAGCGCCTCTTTACATGATCAAAAACAATGATATCACCACTGCGAATATCCTCTCGACGTGTAACTCTACCCTGAATCAAGAACATTGATCTTCTCCTCGTTTCTCATCTATTGAGAAAACAAGCTATAATAACTCAAAACTATGAATTTGTCAACCATAAATACCAACTTCCCTATTTTCAAAAACCATCCCAATTTGGTGTATCTTGATAATGCTTCTACTACCCAAACACCCCAAATGGTGCTCGATGCAATGAATGAATATTACACCACCAACCGCGCCAATATTCACCGTGGAATTTATAATTTAAGTACCGAGGCAACCAAAAAATACGAAGAAGCTAGAAATAAAATTGCCCGGTTTATCAATGCTGAACCAGAAGAAATAATTTTTACCTCCGGAACAACTCATGGATTAAACTTACTCGCCTACACCTTAAATTTTTCTAAGGGAGACAACATTGTTTTAACTCGTTTAGAGCATCATGCCAATCTCATCCCTTGGCAAACCGTTGCTAAATGTACTGGGGCAGAATTAAGATTTATTGAATTAACATCCGAACATGAAATCGACTTACAATCTGCCAAAAAACTTATTGATAAAAATACCAAACTTGTTAGCTTCACCGCGCTTTCCAACACTCTGGGAACAAAAGTAAATGTAGAAAAAATTGTTCAATGCGCAAAAAAAGTTAGTGCAATAACGATTGTGGATGCTGCACAAATTGTTTCTCACGAACCTATTGATGTAAAAAAACTAGGCTGCGATTTTTTAGTTTTTTCCGGACACAAAATGTATGGCCCCACCGGAATTGGTGTGCTGTATGGTAAAAAAGAATTACTAGAAAAATTAGATCCATTCTTTTACGGCGGTGATA
>DALYEE010000036.1:0-313 GCA_031972655.1 Candidatus Magasanikiibacteriota bacterium | reverse complement strand
AGGAAGTTAACTACGAAGCTGCTACCTGGGCAGATGTACCACAAAAATTTGAAGGCGGCACCCCAAACATTGCGGGGGCAATAGGCCTAGGTGCTGCAGTAGATTTTATTCAAGAAATTGGGTGGGGAGCAATTCAAAAAAACGAACAGGAATTAACAGCATATTTATTTTCTAAACTCCCTCAGTTTATAAACCTAGTCACAAATCCCCGCTTGGACGGGCTTGGTCCCGATCAAACATCGGGAGTAGGGGTGGGTGAACATCACAACAGCATTATTTCTTTCACCATCGACGGAGTCCACCCTCACGATAT
>DALYEE010000035.1:4089-11144 GCA_031972655.1 Candidatus Magasanikiibacteriota bacterium | reverse complement strand
TTCTCCCGGAGTTAGCGAGGTAGTTTTTCTCTCAGGCAAAACCCCAGCAGCAAAACAAATTTCATCAGCATAAATATTGCCAATTCCCGATACCAAAGCCTGGTTCATAAGGAGTGCTTTTAAGACCATTTTCTTCTTTTTGATTAATTCCGAAAAACCTCTTAGGGAAAAATTTTCTTTAAGCGGTTCCATTCCAAAACGAGCCACAATATTTTTCAATTCTTTATTATTGACTACTTTTACATATCCAAAACGACGCAAATCATTGAAAAATAATTTTGAACCATCGGTAAAAGTAAAAATTACCCTCGTATGCTTGCCTGGCAAAACACTTTCGATTTTAGAAAAACTATGACCACCCATCACCACACTATCTTTCAAGCGGTAAACTAACTGACCGGTCATCTTGAGATGAACCAACATATATTGCCCGGATTTTTGTAATACAAAAACCAAGAGCTTGCCATAACGCTCAATCTCTTGAAAAGAATCACCCCTAATGCTGCTTTCAAATTCAATCGCTTCTTTTTTACTCAACTTTGTTTTCAGTATTTCGAGCTGGGTAATTTTTTTACCTAATATTTTTTTACGAAGATCTTGGCGCACAGTTTCTACTTCAGGAAGTTCAGGCATAGGTGTTTGGTTAAACACGATTCATAATACATGGATTATCATTTGATTTCAAAAAAACAACCCTGACACATAACCAGGATTGTTTTTTGTTTGTACTAGTTAAAACAGGTTATTTCTTTTCACTTCTCATAACTCTTCGCACCACCAACCACACAATCAAAACCCCAACTCCCCAAATCGGCAAGAAGATAACAATATAAATAAAGGCATTGGCAACAGCTTTACCTACTTCCACCAAACCACGCAATGCATCTTTCAAAACCACAATCGGTTTCCAACTATCGGAATTATTATCTACCACTGGAAGTGCAGCAGGGTCAGTAGAAAGGTTAATGGTAATACTCGACATCTCCGCACTTTCTTTCAAAAACTTCATCCGTCCTTGAATACCTTCGATTTGCCCTCGCACTTGAGTAAGTTGATTTTGTACTGCCAACACATCACTAATCGTGCCCGCCCGTTTCATGATTTCCAAAAATTGCCCCTCTGCCGCGCGCAAATTTTTTAGCTGCGAATCAAGATCTACATACTCGGCGGTAACATCTTGGCCAGTAGTATTTTCACTTACTACCTCCCCAAAATTTTTAAATGTTCCCAAGCCTGATTCATACTCGGTAGATGGGATGCGAACTACTATTGTACCAAAAGGTGCAGAGCCAGATTTATACGTGTTGCTTTGCACTACAAAACCACCAATTTTCTCTGCATAATTTTTAATTTTCTCCAAAGAACCGGGTACATCTTTTACTACCAAAGAAATTGTTCCCGTTTTAATTACCAATCGAGGGGTTGTTTTGTTATCAACCGCTGCATCTGGAACAACTGGAGGCATGCTTTCTGCATTTACACCACTTGGTATATCGGACATTTTTTGTTTTGAAAGGTCGATACCACGTGCTGCAAAACCATCCCCAGCAGAATAATACCCAGGGCTAGCCGTAGACATTTGCAGGCTACGTATACTTCTATTATAGATAAAAATTCCTGAAACGATTACCAAAAACAAAACTATTACTACAGCGAGAAATATTTTATTATTTCTTTGCATACTCTAGTATTAAAATTAAAAACACTTTTTATACTCCTTCGCTTTTCTAAATAGAATTTTCTAGTAACTACAGGTGTACTGTTTATAAAATCTTAAAAATAATTCAACTTAAGCTTCGGCGTATTGTATTATTTTTAGTTACGCAATTGATTATATATACTTTTCAATCATTTCCTTAAGTTTTTCTTTTTGCGTTCCACCAACAAATTGATCAACTTGTTTTCCACCCTTGAAGAGAATAAAGGTCGGAATGCTCATTACATTGTAATCCCCTGGAACTTTCTCGTTTTCATCTACATTACATTTTCCAATTACGATATTTTTTCCTTCATTTTCTTTGGCCAAATCTTCCACAATCGGACCCATCATTTGGCATGGCCCACACCATGGCGCCCAAAAATCTACAAAAACCAACTTATCAGATTTTAAAACCTCCTCGTCAAAATTTGCATCAGTAAATACTTTTTCCATATATTTAAATTGTTAATTTTAACTCAAGACAAGTTTTCTCTCCTTCTTCTCTTCCTTGTACGCCTCTAGTATATCACCTTCTTCTAATTTTAGCTTTCCGCTAAATTCCACACCACATTCTGTTCCACCTGGCACTTCTTTTGCTTCTTGCTTACCGGTTTGCAACTTGGTAAGTTTACCAACACCAATAATTTCGCCTTTTCTTTTTACCCGAACTTTACAATCTTTTACCAGTTTACCAGATTCTACCCGCCCACCAACAATCATGGTGTTTTTCTCCGAGCGGAAAATGGCTACGAGTTTGAAATTACCAAGCTCGGTGGTAACAAGTTCTGGATTAAGCATTTTTTCTAATTCATCTTTTACTTTATCGATCAAATCATAAATAACTTTATATTGCTCATAGTGAAGTCCATTTTCTTGGATCATTTCTCTAGCAATTGGGGTGACTGTCACATTGAAACCAAAAATAATCGCTCCCGCAGTTTGACCAAGTGAAGCATCGTCAGCCATGATGTTGCCCAAACCTTTTCCAACCACTTTTACATGTGCTTCGTCGTTTTTAATTCTCTCCAAAGAGCCAACCACGGCTTCAAGAGATCCAAGAGTATCTGCTTTAATGATTACATTAAGGACTTTCTTACCTTCTTCGTCAGATTCTTCACTACTGCTTGAAACAGTGGTGTGCTCGGCAGCGGTTTGCTCACTTCTTTTGGCTTTGAGGTTAACTAGTGATGCTTGTCCGGCTTTTTCAATATCCAAAATATCACCCACACGTGGAGTGATTTTAAAACCTAAAATTCTAGCAGGGGTGCTTGGTTTGGCTTCGAGCATTGTGTCACCACGATAATTTTTTAACGCACGAACTTTTCCATAAAGTTCTCCGTTTACCACCAAAGGATCATTAATGCGGAGCGTTCCCGTTTGCACCAAAATTGTAACAACCGGCCCTTCGCCTTTGTCTACGTGCGCTTCAATTACTGTTCCAGCCGCCGAACGATCAGGATTCGCTCGTATGGAATCTTGATGTAGATCGGCTACCAACAAAATATTGTCAAGTAAACGATCTAAATTGATTTTTTGTTTAGCAGAAAGTTCAATCATCGGCACATCTCCACCCCATTCTTCGGAAATAATATTGTGTTGAGATAGTTCGCTTCTTACTTTTTCAACATCGCTTCCCGGTTTGTCGATTTTGTTTATCGCTACAACAAAAGGAAGTTTGGCCGCTTTGATAATATTTATCGCTTCCATGGTTTGCGGTTTCACCCCATCGTCAGCAGCTACCACAAGAATAGCAACATCAGCAACTTTAGCTCCACGACTGCGCATAACTGTAAAAGCTTCGTGTCCTGGCGTGTCGATAAAAGTAAGCGGAGTTTTTTCACCGGTTTTGGGATTAGTCCATTCTACTTGGTAAGCACCGATATGCTGGGTGATTCCACCAGCTTCACCGCTTACTACATTGGTACTGCGGATAGAATCCAAAAGTGTAGTTTTACCATGATCAACGTGACCCATCACTACCACCACAGGCGGCCTGGTATGCGTCAAATCTTCTGTTAGAGCTTTTGCCAAACCTTCTACATGCTCATTGGTGGCAGCTTCCTCCGATTTCATTGAGTCTTCAGTAACTTTAAATCCCATTTCTTCTGCTACTAAAACTGCCGTATCATGATCAATGTTTTCGTTTTGGTTGGCCAAAATTCCATTTTTCATTAATTCAATAATCAGTTTGTTGATTGGAATTTGCAAACGGTCAGCCAATTCACGAACAGTAAGTTTTTTTGGAATAGCCACCTGCACACCGGTAGAACGACGCAATTCTTTTTCTTTCTCTTTTTCTTTTTCTTTCTCATCCTGCTCTCTTTTTTCCAACACAAACTTAATTCTACGCCATTCACGTTGAATTTGTTGAGCTACACGATCATCAATTTTAACTGCTCGAGCACCGATATCAAAACCAAACTCCGGTAAAATTTGTAGGAGTTTTTGAGGGTGTATGCGAAGCTGACGAGCTAATTCTGAAACATTCATGCCGATTTGTTAGTCATTATTAAATAGTATACGTTGCAGTATAACTTATTTGACTGAAATTAGTCAATTTCTCCCTGGAATGATTGAGCACCGCATATTTTGCAGCGAACTTGTAATAAATGCTTATTTAATAAGGATTGTTGACAACCCCTACCACACAAGGTAAAGTGAAGCTACTTTCAATTAATGAACTGGAGGTAACAGAACGACAGTAAGATAAATTGATTATTCCCGTAATTCTACTCAAAAAAACTAACTATGTTTATCGTTAAGCTAACCACTTTATTGAAGAATTCACTCAAACTGAACCCTTATACCATATAAGGTGCACTTGAAATTGTTGCAAAAATACAACAATTTGGCTGTGGTAAGCTAAAAACGATCATAGATACTTATTTTGCGAAATTACGCTTAAATCATCTCTTCTGTTTGTATTGTTACCCTCATAAATATGAGGTTTTTTTAATATGAACATTGCTATAACAATATTATCGATCATCGCCGGAATCGGTGGTGGTACCATCGGGGGCTATTTTTTGCGTAAAAAACTAGCCCAAGCCCAAGCCAACTCACTAGAAGCTAAAGCAGAAAAACTGCTTAATGAAGCAAAAAATAGTCAGCAAGAAATTCTGATTTCCGCCAAGGAAAAGGCTAGTCAGATTATCGACGAAGCAAAAAGAGAAGAAAAGCAGTTGCGCCAAGAATTGCGCTCAACTCAAGAGCGCTTAGAGCGCCGAGAAAACACTTTTGATCAAAAATTGATCGAGCTCCAAGATAACGAGAAAAAACTACAAGAGAAAATTGAGCGCGTTAAGCAAATCAAAGAAGAAGTAGAAAAAATCAAAGAACAAAGAACTGTTCGCCTCCAGGAGGTATCCGAAATGAAAAAAGAAGATGCTAAAATGGAACTTCTAACTATTGTAGAAGAAGAAAGTAAAAACGACATTCTTAGTCGCATCA
Organism: Candidatus Magasanikiibacteriota bacterium; assembly: GCA_031972655.1. Lineage (GTDB taxonomy): Bacteria > Patescibacteriota > Patescibacteriia > Magasanikbacterales > GWA2-37-8 > DALYEE01. The sequence continues at coordinate 5,995 of DALYEE010000035.1, read as the reverse complement.
TGAAGCTCGAAAAAGAGTCTTCAGAAATTTTTGAAGACAAAGCGAAACAAATCATCACAGACGCCATACAGCGCTGTGCCTCTTCTCATGCCGCTGAAACCACATCTTCCATTGTCCATTTACCATCCGAGGAAATGAAAGGGCGTATTATTGGTAAAGAAGGACGAAACATTAAAACAATTGAAAAATTCACCGGATGTGAATTGATTATTGACGACACTCCTGAATCCATCGTTATTTCTGGCTTCTCCCCGATAAGACGCGAAGTTGCCCGTATTGCTATTGAAAAACTTATTGCTGACGGACGTATTCAACCGGCTAGAATCGAAGAATTCATCGAGCGTGCCAAACAAGAACTTTCAGCAGACATCAAAAAAGCTGGTGAAGAAGCACTCTACAAAATGGGTATCACCGGCATTGACCCAAAACTCATCACGATTGTTGGTCGTCTTAAATATCGCACCAGTTACGGCCAAAACATTATTAACCACTCCATGGAGGTTGGCTACTTGGCCGCTCTGATGGCAGCAGAACTTGGACTTGATGAAGCCAAAGCCAAAAAATGTGGCTTCTTTCATGATATTGGGAAATCCGTTGACCAAGAAACCCAAGGATCTCACCCAGAAATCGGCCATATGATCCTCAAGAAGTTCAATATGGATGAGGATATTTGCCAAGCCGCACTTACTCACCACCACGATAAGCCATACAATATTTACTCCAGTATTGCCAAAGCTGCTGATGCGATCTCTGGCGCACGCGTTGGCGCTAGACGCGACACTTATGAACAATATATTACTCGTCTAGAAGATTTGGAAAAAACCGCCGGTGCCTTCCCTGGCATTGAAAAGGTTTACGCCATCCAAGCTGGTCGTGAGGTTCGTGTGTTTGTTCGACCAAATGAAATCGACGACTATGCTGCTCATCAATTAGCCAAAGATATCGCGCACAAGATTGAACAAGAGCTTAAGTACCCAGGTGAAATCCGCGTTTCTCTTATTCGCGAAACCCGCGTGATTGAATACGCACGTTAATTAGTCCATAAAGTCCATCAAGCCAAAAGTCCATCAAGCATACTATTTTTCCCTCTACCAAGACGGGGGGGCACACTTGATGGACTTTAAAGACTTGATAGACTTGACAGACTTTTTTCTGTGGACAACTAAATTGCTAAGTGTAGCTAAAAAACTAATTGAGTGTTATAATAAATATCGTAACTTCGAACCAAAAGACTATGTTACAACTATTTATCAGACGAAAGGGGGTGAAATTATGAACAAAGCTGAACTAGCACAAACATTGGCTGAAAAAATCAATGTACCAAAAAGCCAAGCTGAAGACATGCTCAATTCTCTTCTAGAAGTCATTACCACCACCCTTAAGAGTGGCGGAGAAGTGGTTCTAACAGGTTTCGGAGCTTTCAGTGTAAAAACTCGCGCTGCACGCGTTGGAGTTAACCCACAAAAACCAACAGAAAAAATCAATATTCCAGCTGTGAAAGTACCTAAATTCAAAGCAGGAAAAGCTCTCAAAGATGAGTTGAAAAAATAAATATTTCCAAAAATTTGGATTTTAAAAAGATCTTCTATGCTAAATTTTACATAGAAGATTTTTTTTAAACAGGTCTTTTAAATTTGACATTTACCCCGTTACATGGTAATCTTTTTTAATTGATTTACATCATTTTTAGCAAAAAATTCACTATTTATACCCTATGAAAGAAATGATTTTTAGTATTCTACAGCTTGTTTTAAGCATTTTACTTATTATTGTAATCTTGTTGCAACAAAAAGGCTCTGGTTTAAGCGGGGTTTTGGGTGGATCCAGCAATGTCTACAGCACCAAACGTGGGGTAGATAAAATCCTTCATTATTCTACTATCATCATTGCTTTCTTATTTTTCAGC
>DALYEE010000035.1:0-4079 GCA_031972655.1 Candidatus Magasanikiibacteriota bacterium | reverse complement strand
TGCCCGCCATTTCCACTATTTCAAGGCACTTTTCACCTCTTTCTCACACCTTCTTTTCTAAACAGAACTGAGCTTTTTCCCGTCAAAAAACAACTAACGCCCATTTTACAATGAAATTGAACAACCTCTTCTCCAGGTCTAAAACCGTTCGATCGAAAAACGCTGCTTCTTCTATTATCCAGCACGATTTGGACAAAAAACTTGTACAAAGCATTCAACCTCGACATTTTCCCAATTGGTCACAGTTGAAATATTTGAAACGGTTTTTAGATCAGCGAGAAAAAAAAATTATCTTCATCGCCTTTTTCGCCAGTATCCTTACTGCCGTTTCTTGGTTTGGTTTTGAGTTAGCTACTCATCTCAAATTCGTGCCAAAAGATGGTGGCACTTACAGTGAAGCTCTGATTGGCCAACCAAAATACATCAACCCTTTATTCTCCAGCATAAACGATGTAGACAGCGATCTTACCAAACTCGTCTATGCCGGTCTGTTTAATTATAGCCAAGATCAAAAATTAACTCCTGAGCTAGCAGAAAAATATACCGTTAGTGCGGACCAAAAAATATACACGATTTCCCTAAAAAATTCTTTGCGTTGGTCTGACGGAGAGCCTATTACAGCGGATGATGTAATGTATACTTTTGAAATGATCCAAAGCCAAGAAACTGGAAGCCCACTCTATATATCATTTCAGGGAATCCAGCTTGAAAAAATTGATAGTAAAACGATTCGTTTTACCTTAAAGGAACCTTTCGCACCATTTTTACACAGCCTGACAGTAGGCATCTTACCGGAACATACGTGGGCGCCTTCAAGCCAAATAAACCCGGCTAATATAAAACTAGCCAAAACAAATTTGCAGCCAATTGGAAGTGGGCCTTGGAAATTTGACCGCCTCATAAAAAAAGATGATGGGAGCATCCAGAGTTTCGAGCTGGTTAGAAATGAAAACTATTTTAAGAAAAAACCTTTTATAAAAAAACTTACATTTACCTTTTTTGAGGATTGCTCCCAAGCTTTTCAAGAAGTACAGAGTAAACATATCCTTGGTACTAGTTTTGTATCCTGTAAATCAAAAGAAGAAATGCAAAAAAAGAATTTATCCCATTATCCAATTAAACTTCCTCAATATACCGCACTTTTTTTCAATCAAGCAGATTTTACTATATTAAAAGATGATGATCTACGTCTTTCTTTGTCCAAAGGAACTAACAAAGCCGATTTAGTTTCAACCGTTCTAAAAAATGAAGGTGATGTGATTAACTCTCCCATAACCGAAGGGTCGCTCGGATATTATCCAGAAATTAAAAAAATAAATTACAATACCGATGAAGCTAACTCTCTTCTTGATAAAAAGTGGACTCGAATCCAACCTGAGGAGTATTTTAAAATTAGATATGATGCGTTGTTGAAAACTATCCCAAAAACTAATACAAACACAACTACCACTTCAACGCAGCCAATTGTCGATCCAGGCACGCCGACAATAGAAGATGGTTTAGAAACAAAAGTTCGCAAAGAAATGGAAGCATCACAAACATTCTATCGCAAAAACAAGCAGAATGAGGTATTACAGCTAACTATTACCACAATAGATACCCCAGAGTACGAACAAGCTGCACAGTTCATAGCCAAAAATTGGCAACTTCTAGGTATCCAGACCAATATCAACTTGATTAGAACCAATGATATTCGTAGGGACATTCTCAGAAATCACAACTATGCAATTCTTTTATACGGTGAGGTTGTTGGTGCGGATCCTGATCTCTTTGCTTTTTGGCACTCCTCACAAGTTGATTATCCCGGACTTAATTTAGCTCAATTTTCAAATCGCGATGCCGACAAACTACTCGAAGATGCTCGCAAAACAACTGACGAAGCAGAAAGAAATAATTTATACAAAAAATTTCAAGACATCTTAATCACCGAACTTCCAGCCATTTTTCTTTATTCACCAATCTATGACTATGTTATCAATAATCAAGTAAAGGGTGTAAACATCCCTCGTATCGTATCCCCTGCTGATCGTTTTAATTCACTGCCCTATTGGTATCTCAAAACCAAATGGGAGTGGAGATAACAACCAGTCCTTCAAGTCCATAAAGTCTATCAAGTGTGAGTGGTATAAGCTTGATGGACCTGTCTGCCGACAGGCAGGCTTTTGACTTGTCAGACTTGATGGATTTCAAGGCCGAAGTGGCGAAATTGGTAGACGCGCACGCTTCAGAAGCGTGTCCTTTCATCGGGATGGAGGTTCGAGTCCTCTCTTCGGCACAAAACAAATCTCCTACTTAATTTATTTCATTTTATTCACTTCAAAGTTATATGATTCCAAATACTACCCCAGCACCACATCGACCGTTTGTTCGAAAACCTAAACCAGTCCATCCTACCCATCCGCCGACAAATAATTTTGCCAAACGTACTTACCATGTAAATGCTAATGGATACAAAAATACATCTACTAGCTCTGATACTTTAGGAGCAAGTTCTGATGGCAAAAAACTTCGCATTGCTGTTTTAGGTGGTTTAGAAGAAGTGGGAAGAAACTGCACCTTGCTCGAATATGGGGATGATATTATTATCATCGACTTAGGGCTACAATTTCCTGAAGAAGACATGCCTGGTATTGATTACATCATTCCAAATATCAGCTACCTAAAAGGAAAAGAAAAAAATATTCGCGGTGTGATTATCACCCACGGTCATTATGACCATATCGGTGCTATCCCTCATTTGATTCCTCAGTTGGGATACCCACCACTTTTTTCTCTACCAATTACAACCGCAATCATCAAAAAAAGGCAGGATGATTACAAAGATTTAAAACCGCTTAATATCAACAATGTTAACATTGCCGACAAATTAAAGCTGGGCAGTTTTGATGTAGAATTTTTCCATCTCAACCACAACATTCCTGATTCAATGGGTGTGGTGATTAAAACACCAGAAGGCACAGTAATTCATACTGGTGACTGGAAATTTGACTACCAACCAACCGGAGAACTTCCCGCTGACTTACAAAGAATTGCGGCGATTGGTAAGGAAGGCGTATTGGCGCTATTAAGTGACAGCACAAACGCTTACCATCCAGGACATCAGATTTCAGAATCAGAAATTGGCTTAACTTTGGAAGATATTATTGCCAAAACCAATGGTCGTATTATCATCGGAACGTTTGCTTCTCTGCTCTCTCGTATTAAACAAATTATCGAGAACTCAGAAAAACTAGGCAAAGTTGTAGCGCTGAGTGGTTTTAGTATGAAAGGCAATGTGGAAATCGCCAAAGAATTAGGCTACATGAAGTTTAGCCCCAAGACTTTGATCGATATTCGAAACATTGATAAATACCCACCAAATAAAGTAGTTATTCTTTGTACTGGTGCTCAAGGCGAAAAGAATGCTTCTTTGATGCGTATCGCCAACGGCGAACATCGTGATATCAAGCTCCTGGCTGGTGATACAGTTGTTTTCTCTTCATCAGTTATTCCGGGTAACGAACGTACTGTACAAAGACTACAAGACACCCTTTACCGCAAAGGAGCACAGGTAATTCACTCTCAAATGATGGATGTGCACGCGGGAGGACATGCCAAGTCCGACGATGTGAAATTAATGCTTTTACTTCTTGCTCCAAAATACTTTGTTCCAATCCATGGCAATCATTTCATGTTGCATTTGAATGCTAAAAACGCCTACTCACTAGGCATGGCAAAAGAACGCGTATTCATTGCCGACAATGGACAGCTGATGGAGTTCCAAAAAAACGAAGGTGTTCTGACAAAAATAAAACTACCTTCAGATTACGTTTTTGTTGACGGACTTGGAGTAAGTGATGAAACCAACGTGGTAGTACGTGACCGCCAGGTTTTGGCCGAAGATGGTATGGTGGTAATTATCGCCACAGTTGATAGTAAAACTGGAAAACTAATACAAAATCCAGACATTATCTCTCGTGGTTTCGTATTCTTGAAATCTCACAAAGAACTGATTGAGGACTTACGTCAGAGAGTAAAGAAAGTAGTTTTAGAATCAGATCCGCTGTCCTGGCCTGACACCAACTATATTCGCAACAAAC
>DALYEE010000034.1:1275-11365 GCA_031972655.1 Candidatus Magasanikiibacteriota bacterium | reverse complement strand
ATGAACATTATCAAATTTGGCCATTCGTGTTTGCTTGTTGAAGATAAAAACGCACGGATCATAATCGATCCCGGAAGTTTTTCTACCTTACAAAATGATGTACAAAATATTGACGCCATTTTAATTAGCCATGAACATCAAGACCATTTAGATTTTGCTTCGCTTAAAAGCATTATCCAAAATAACCCGCAAGCAGTTATTTATTCCAATAAATCTGTTGCCGAAAAATTATTGGTCGAAAATATTTCTTGCCAAGTTTTAGAACACAATCAGACAATTCTCGTTAAAGATGTTTCGGTTCAAGCCTGTGGAATTGAGCACGCTGAAATCCTTCCGACAATTCCACTAATTCAAAATGTTGGATTTTTTATTGGAGAAAAATTATTTTTTCCAGGTGATGCTCTTACTGTGCCAAGCAAGCCTGTAGAAATTCTTGCATTACCTGTCTGTGCCCCGTGGTCAAAATTATCCGAAGTAATTGCATATGTTAAACATGTTAAACCAAAAATTGCTTTCCCGATACATGATGGGATTTTGAGCATTAAGAGACTGTATTACCATTGGCCCGAGCAAACGATGCTCGACATGGGTGGCGAGTGGAAAGTGGTTGAGGATGGTGAGTCAAAAGATTTTTAGAAATTATGCACATCAAGGAGGGGTTTTTAAAAATCATTTCCTCAAAAAGCAAAACGTTTCTCGCGTTTTGTTTTTGTTTTATTGTGGGTGCAGCGGTGTCCTCGTTGCTTGATTCGAACCAATTATTATTTCCGCTATTTATTTCGATATTTTTTATTTTAGGTGCGTTAGTTTTTTTGTGGTCAAATCGTTTGCACCGTTTTCTAACACTCTCACTATTTTTCTTCATTTTTGGCTACCTTCGTTTTCTAATCACATTCCCCATAATAGATCAGCAAAATATTGCTTATTATAGTGGTAGTACAGTTGATTTTGTGGGAGTAATTGCCGAAGAGCCGATTGTACAAGAACGTGGAGTAACTTATGTTGTTGGAGTCACGGAGTTAAAATCGGCAGATAAAAATATTTCTGGTCGAGTACTGCTTAAGGCGCCATTGTATCCGGAATTTTTTTACGACGACAAAGTTAATGTCCGTTGTAAATTGCAATTGCCAGAAAAAAATACCACAGACCAAAGTACATTTCGCTATGATAAATATTTAGCTGCCAAAGATATTTGGTCTACATGCAGTTTTCCCAGAATAACCAAAATTTCAAATCAGACAAATTTTTCCATCATGAAATTTCTTTTGACTTCTAAAAAGACTTTGGAAAATGTGATTGAAAATCTATGGCCAGAACCAAAAAGCAGTTTTATGGCTGGGTTATTGTATGGCAATCGTAGTGATTTGCCACAAGAATTGAAAGATAATTTAAGTAGAACGGGCGTAACGCATATAATTGCCATTTCTGGATTTAATATTACTATCATTGCTACAATTCTTTTGAGTATTGCTATTTACGTTGGTTTGCGTCGTCGACAAGCTTTTTGGGTCGTCAGCTTCTGTATAATTATTTTTGTGCTTTTTACTGGTGCCACCGCTTCGGTAGTTCGCGCCGGTATTATGGGAATAATTGTTTTGTTAGCGCGCTACCTTGGTAGAAGCTCGCAAATTGCCCCAGTGCTAGTAGCAACCGCGACACTGATGGTTTTGGTAAACCCCTATGTGATTATGTGGGATGCCGGATTTCAGCTTTCATTTCTTTCCACGCTCGGGTTGATTTATGGGGCGCCTATTATCCAAAAATATTCTTTGGTAAAAATTCCTGGAAAGATAGGGGAGTTGATTGTAGAAAATTTTTACACTACAATAGCTGCAATTATATTTACTCTGCCGCTTATTTTATTTCAATTTGGTACCCTGTCTATCGTAGCCCCACTGGTGAATGTGCTTATACTGTGGGTCATTCCATGGTTGATGCTCGGTGGGTTTGTAGCCTTAGCCACTGGAACATTTCTTTTGCCTCTGGGTAGGTTTATTGCCGGCGGCATAGGGGTTGGTATGGATTATGTATTGGGGGTTGTTTCATGGTTTGGTTCCTTGTCTTGGTCGGCAGCATCATTGCGCATTCCAATTTACGTGATGATTCTCTCTTATGGCTTATTGATTTATATCGTGTGGAGGAATAAAAAGAATATTGAAAATTAACATGTATGTCTAAAACAAAAATAAAAATATTAGATTCCAAACAAGGCTATGATTTGGCGGCAGAGGGTTATGATAAAAAAGAAATATATTTAAATAGCTTCGAACAAAATAAAGTAGTGCCTTTGTTGGGTAATGTGGAAGGTAAAAAAATTCTTGATGTGGGTGCAGGCACGGGACGCTTAGCAATTTTATTGGCGGATAAAGGCGCTGCAATTACTGCATTAGATATTTCTGCAGAGATGTTAAAAGTACTGCGAAGAAAAGCTGGAACAAGAAAAAATATTGAATATGTAGAAGGAGATGCTGCTAATATTAATTTAGCAACGGAGAGCTTTGATGTGGTAATTGCTGCTTTTCTAATTGTGCATCTAAAAAACCCAACATATTTCTTCAAAGAAGCCTATCGTGTTTTGAAACCGAACGGTTTATTAGTGGTGACAAACATTAACCAAAAAGAACCGCCGGAAGTAAAAACTCGAGATGGTAGTATTAAAATTGATTCCTATTATCACCGACAGGACAAGATCAGCGAAATGTTGGAGGAGGTTGCTTTTAATATTCAAAAACTAGAGGTAGTTTATGAAGGTGAGCAATGGATCAATCAAATATTTGTAGCTAAAAAATAAATACTATGAAAAAGGTGGGGATTGCTATTTTTATTATCTTAATTTTAAGCGCCGTAGTTTGGAAAATTCAAGTTTACAAAAATTCTAGCGAAAATTCCTATCTACAAATTACAATTTTTAATGTTGGGCAAGGTGATTCGACGTTGATAAATTTTCGAAATGGTCAAAAAATGTTGGTCGATTGCGGGCCCGATAAAAAGGTCGTGCAAAAACTGGGTAAGTACTTGAGCGGACAGATTATCGACTATATGCTCATTACCCATTTTGATCTTGACCATTATGGAGGGTGTGTGGATGTGCTCAAAAGATATGAGGTAAAACATATTGTTACCAACGGTTATCCCAAACCTAATGATAGCTATTGGATTGCGTGGAATGAAGCTGCCCAAAAAGAAAACGCGGAATTCAAAGTTGTCGATCATGTGGAATCGTGGGAAATTGCGAGCACCACCTTAGAAATTATTTCACCAAATTCAAATCAAATCTATAAACCATCTGATGATACGGGAAACAATCACTCAATTGTTTTCCGTTTAAGTGACTCCATTCAAAACTTGTCGGTATTGTTTACTGGGGACATTGAGGAGCCGACAGAAAAATTATTAGTTGATCAGTTTTGTGCAGAAAAAAAGTCTGATTGCCCAACGCTCAAAGCACAGGTTTTGAAAGCAGCCCATCATGGCAGCGATACCTCTAGTAGTAATGATTTTGTAGAAGCAGTGCATCCAGAAAAAGTAATTATTTCCGTGGGGAAGTTTAACAAATTCGGCCACCCCTCGCTTCGGGTGATTCGCCGTTTGGAGAGACTGCCAACACAAATTTTGCGAACAGATCTAAATGATGATATAATTTTAAACTAATTTACGAATTGTTTTATGAAAAATAAAGTGTGGTTTCTAAGTTTATTTTTATTTGCCTTTGTCTTTATATCCCCTGAATTCGCTCGGGCGGAGGGTGAAGCCGATTCTGACAAAGATGGTTTGTTTGATTATCAAGAAATTTATACGTACCACACTGATGTTAATAATCCAGATACAGACGGGGATGGCTATATAGATGGCGATGAAGTTAAAAACGGATTTTCACCTTTGGTGGCAGGGAAAAAAATGGAAGAGGTTGATACGGATAATGATGGTTTATCTGACAAAGTTGAGTTAGGTCTAAAAACAGATCTTAATAATTATGACACCGACGGTGATAAAGCTGTTGATGGAGAAGAGGTGCGTCGTGGGGATGATCCGTTGGTAGCGGGTGCAAGCAGAGGAACGGTGGAAAGAAAAGTTGAGGTTGATATAGCTTCTCAAAAATTGTTTTATTTTATGAATGGGATAAAATTGGGAGAGATGTATGTTTCAACTGGATTACCTCGCACTCCGACGCCAAAGGGAGAATTCCAAATCCAAAGAAAAGTTCCTGTTCTACATTATATTGGTGAAGATTACAATCTGCCGAATACCAAATGGAATCTTCAGTTTAAAAAATCATACTACCTGCACGGCGCCTATTGGCACAATCAATTTGGAATTCGACCAATGAGCCACGGCTGTGTGAATATCGCTTATAAAGATGTTGAGAAGTTATATTCTTTTATGGATGTAGGTGATAAAGTTTATGTTTATGGTAACCTCCCGAAAGGTAGGCTTAAAAAAACTTAGTCGATACTTATGTTAGATTTGACTTTTTAAAGCTTTTAATATAAACTCTCAAAATAGAGTGTCCATATAGGATGCTCTTTATTTTTTGCAATTTATGCATTATAATTTACCTAAATAAACTAATTACATTTTTATGGCCTCAGAAATATCCAAAGCAATTCATGCGCTATGTGAAGAAAAAAATCTGTCTTTTGAAGCAGTGATGGAAACGATCGAGACAGCTTTGGCAGCAGCTTATCGTAAAGATTTTGGTAATAAACAGCAAAACATCAAAGTTAAATTTGATCCCGAAACTGGCGATATGAAGGTTTGGGATGTGAAAACAGTCGTGGAAGATATCGAAGAAGAGGTTTTGGCTAAAGCGCAAGATGAATTGGTAGAGCTACGCAAAAAAGCGCGTGATGAAAATCGTGAACTTACCGAAGAAGAAACTGCCGACCTTCCACGTTTCAATGCCAAAACCGAAATCATGAAAACAGCGGCTAAGGAATTTACCAAAAAACCATCTATTGGTGAGGTATTAGAAATTCCTCTTGAGATTCCACATGAGTTTGGTCGTATGGCCGCACAAACAGCCAAACAAGTAATTATCCAGAAAATTCGTGAAGCAGAGCGCACTATGGTTTTTGGTGATTTCAAAAGTCAGGAAGGCCAAATTATTCAAGGGACTATTCAGCGAGTAGAAGGCAGAAAAGTTTTAGTTGATTTAGGAAAAATTACAGCTGTTCTTCCTGCTGAAGAGCAAATCAAAACCGAGTATTATCGACCAGGAAGCAGAATGAAGTTTTATGTAACTGCTGTGCAAATGACTGCGCGTGGGCCCGAGATTATACTATCTCGCAGTTCAGTTGGTATGGTTAAAGAGATCTTCAAACAAGAAATTCCCGAAGTACGCGATGGGGTAATTGAAATCAAAGGGTTAGCTCGTGACGCCGGTTTCCGCTCCAAAGTAGCGGTTTTCACCGCAGATTCATCTATCGATCCAATCGGTTCTTGTATCGGTCAGCGCGGTAGTAGAATCAATACTATCATTGAAGAATTGGGTGGAGAGAAAATTGATGTTATTCAATTTAGTGATGACACTCAGCATTATATTGCCAAAGCTCTTTCACCAGCTAAGGTTCTAACTGTTACACTTCACGAGTCCGAAAAAAACGTGGATGTTTTGGTTGCATCTGATCAATTTTCTTTGGCAATCGGCCGCAGTGGTCAAAACGTACGCCTAGCTTCGGAGTTAACTGGTTGGAAAATAAATGTTAAACAAGATGAATCCGCGCCAGCTCCTGTTTCTGAAGAAGAAGCTTCAAAAGAAAATAAAGAAGAAGCTGTTGATGATGTAGAGGTGAAAAAAGATGAAGCTGTTGAATCGGTAAAAACAGAGGAGTCAACTTCTAAAGAAGAAATATCAAGTAACGAAGAGGGAGAATAAATTAGCTCGTTGTTTTTGGTTATTATTTTTTAATTATGTTTTCACAGATATTTAACGCGATTCTCTATCAACCAATTTTAAACATCTTTGTTTTGTTGTACAACATCGTCCCAGGGCATGATTTGGGAGTAGTGATTATTATTATTACCATTCTCATCCGCTTGGTGCTGTACCCGCTTACCTCTTCATCAATCAAAGCCCAAAAATCTCTCCAAGATTTGCAGCCGAAGATTGAAGAACTCAAAGCAAAACATGCGAACGACAAGCAAGCTCTCGCTCAGGCTACAATGGAATTGTACAAAACACACCAGGTGAACCCGTTCAAATCTTGTTTGCCGATGTTGATTCAGCTCCCGATTCTTATAGCACTGTATCTGGTATTGCAAAATGGCTTGCAATCTAGTGATTTGTCTACTTCAATATATCCTTTTATTCATAATCCCGGAACCCTTAATCCGATTTCTTTGAAGTTTTTTGATCTTTCCAAACCAAATTACATTCTCGCTGTTTTGGCTGGCGTTGCTCAGTTTTTGCAAGCAAGAAGTATGACCACAAAAAAAGCTCCGAAAGTTGCGGGGTCAGGTGCGAAAGATGAGGATATGATGGCGGTAATGAATAAACAAATGCTTTATTTTATGCCGGTAATGACCATACTTATTGGTTTCAGAATTCCTGCTGGCCTCACTCTTTATTGGTTCTTCAGCACAGTTTTGGCTTGGCTTCAACAAATACTTGTTACAAATAAAAAAACTTCTCCACCCACACCACCAACACCAGAAATTTCTTCTGAAAAAAAAGTTATCGATGGCGAAATAGTTAAGTAATGCGGAATCCTACTAGTATGTTTGTTAATGTCAAAGCAATTTTAGGTTTGCCAGTTATTACAGAGTCAGGAACAAAACTCGGCTCGCTAAAAGATGTTGAGATCGATATTGATTTACATCACGTTAGAGTTTACCAGGTTTCAAAATCTATGTTTCACAAAGCGGACTATGAAATTGGTCCACTTGAAGTTGTGAAAATTAGCACTGATGAAATTATTGTTAAGGACGCCGTTCTAAAAGAAGAAGTTTCGTTAAAAGACTCATTTGAACAAACAGTACGCAAAGTAGGCTTGGACGGCGCTTTGCCGATAAAAAACTAAAATTACCTAGAAACCGTTTTGGATTTCTAGGTCAAAATTATTAGTGATTTTCTATGTATACCAAGCTTGAGAAATCAATTTTGCACACACTGGTATACTTTGATTTTGAATCTTTCCCTCTTACCAAAGAAGAGGTTTTTTATTATTTGTGGAAATCGCCAACTACGAATTTTGCTCAGGTTGAATTTGCTTTGAATGGTTTGATCACACGCAGGTTAATTGAGGAGAATTGGGGGTATTTTTATCTAGCGGGTAGAAAAAAAATAGTAGAAGAAAGGCGTGAACGTTTGGTTTCTAGCGAATTGCTTTTGGCTAAAGCGCGTTTTGCAGTGAAGCTAGTAAGCTGGGTGCCTTTTTTAAAATCTATTTTTATCTGCAATTCCATTGCTTCTGAAACCGCAACACATACTAGTGATATTGATTTTTTTATAATTGCTTCTCCCGGCCGTATTTGGACAGTGCGATTTATTACCAATATTGTTTTGTTTTGTGCCGGTATACGACGGCATGGAAATATAATTTCTAAACGCATCTGCTTGTCATTTTATATTTCAGTCGACAGTTTAAATTTAGCTAGTCAGCGCATCGAAGACGATGATGTTCATTTTATTTATTGGTTGGAGCAAATGATCCCATTGTATGATCCAAAAAATATTCATGCGATCTTCAGACAGCACAACTTGTGGGTCAAAAAATTTCTGCCAAATTCATTGCCACTATTGAATGAACAAAACTACGTTGATAACGTAGAGCAGAAAAAAAGTATTAAATTAGTGCAAAACTTTTTGGAATTTTGTTTGTCTGGTAGTATTGGAAATTTCTTAGAGAAATTTTTGAGAAAAATGCAGTTATTAAAAATGAAATCATCTAGTAGGCAAATTATTCCGGAGCCTGACCGAGGGGTTTATATATCCGATCAAATTATCAAGCTGCATGAAAAAGATCGCAGACGGAGCTATTTAACTGCGTGGTCAGAAAAAATAAAAGAATATGATGTTTAAAATCAATCAAATCAATTTTGATACTTTGCTAAACAAGTTTATTCCCCTTGGTCTTATTCTTCTTTTATTTTTACTTCCTTTTCAAACGAGGTATATTTACCAGTCGGCCTTTATTCAGAATAATTTTTGGGAATATGGTTCGCGAAGTATCTATGCCACGGAGATTTTGGTTTGGATTTTAATGATCCTAGCTTTGGTAAAGTTTTTTGTTGAGCAGAAAAAAATAGGACTATCTTTTTGTCAAAATCCGCTATGGAAACGGGCTTTGATTTTATCAATGCCATTTGTTGGGCTGCTACTCATTTTGTTTTCAATTATTAAAAGTGGCGATCCCGAGCAATCTTGGTATTTTGTTTTTCATTTTTTAGAAACGGTAAGTTTGATTTCGGTTTTTGTTATTTCAGAAATTTCGTTTGAGAAATCTGCTCTAGCGCTATGGTTTGGTGGAGTTGTGCAAGCACTATTAGCTATTGCCCAGTTTTACCTCCAGGAAGTATTTGCAAACAAATGGCTGGGTATGGCATTTCACTTGCCAAGCCATTTTGGCGCGAGTGTGATCGAAACAGGTTCTGGTAGATGGCTACGAGCTTATGGTAGTTTTGGTTGGCCAAATTCCCTTGGATTTTATTTAGCAATAGTCTGGATATTGGGTTTTATTGTTTACTCAAAGTTCTATTTGGAAAAAAAATCCAAATTACTTTTAGTATCCTTCACAGCTGGGCAAATGATTGTTTTGAGTGGTTTGATATTGTCTTTTTCTCGTGCCGCGTGGATAGCAGTATTTGTTGGATTAATTACCTTTGTTTGTTTGATTGTTAAAAAAAACAATTCTTCGGAAGAAAAACATTATCAAAATCTTTATTTTTTAGGTCGTCAATTAATAAGCGCGGCAGGTTTAGTTCTATTTTTTGTAGCTACCTTGTCATCATTGTTTTTTACCAGATTAAATCCTATTACGCGTTTAGAAGCACTATCGGTTAATGATCGTCTCAATCAATACACTGAAGCGCAAAAGATTATTGTGCAGCATTTTTGGTTTGGCGTGGGGCCGGGAAATTATTCTAATTACTTGGCCATAGTTCATCCAGGTTTACAGGTATGGGAATTGCAACCCGTACACAATATTTTTTTATTAGAAATGGCCGAAATGGGTTTTTTGTTTTTATGTTTTCACTCACTATTATTTTTGTCTTTAATATCTTTTGTTTGGAAAAGAAATCGTTTTTTTCTTCCGATAATTGTAACCTTGCTTCTTACTGGGCTATTTGATCATTGGGGATGGAGTTTGTATGGTGGGCAATTGTTGTGGGGTGCAGTGTTTGGAATGGTTTTGGTGAAACAAAAAGAATAGCCCCTATGTTCATCGGGGCTGTTTTTTGTAGGTTCTCCGAACGCTGCCGTGGGTGTTCAGAGTAGAAATAATGTTAAGAAATATTTATCTTATTCCCACAAAGTTTAGTTGTGTGGCGTGATAAAAATAAGGAACTCTTTTGCCAGACAACGTTATAAATTGGACGTTTAACCATGCCAGTCCATTTCGTAGAGACCTACCATGGTTTTCCAAACATTGTCTCATATCAGTTGGTGATGTGCTATTGAAAACTCCATAATCCAACCTGTGGAGTGCACACGTCCATCTCACGCCTTGGTTACCCTGCATAATCCAGGCATTTACGTGGGTAGGTTGATCATTTAGCGGAATTTGCGTGGCTGGTCTCACAATTACATTTGAAGGCATCGTCGGATTTGTGGGGCACGCCGTTTGCGGTGTGTTCCCACATTCTTTGAGGTCCACACTATGATCGAGTCTTCCGCCCGCGTACATAGGGGTTGCAGAATAAAAAACCCCAGTATAATGGTAGCCATTTGTTTGGGCTACCTGGGTTTCTTCAAAACAGCCAGTTAATTGTAGAAAAATGAGCATTAATAATGCTGTGAATACTTTGTTCATCTGTTCTCCATTTCTACCATCACCTTCAGTGTAGAGTGAAGACAAATAAATTTAGCGGTTTTTGTTGATATTGTCAAGATACTATCGTTGGGTGCGGTGCTTAAGCTAATATGTGTGTC
>DALYEE010000034.1:0-1265 GCA_031972655.1 Candidatus Magasanikiibacteriota bacterium | reverse complement strand
CAGCCGGTCGTTTCCAGAAAAATGAGCATTAACAATCCTGTAAATACTCTGTTCATTTTGCTCTCCGTTTCCATTACCACTTTCTGTATAGAGTGATGACAAACAAATTTAGCGGTTTTTGATGATATTGTCAAGATACTATCGTTGGGTGCGGTGCTTAAGCTAATATGTGTGTCACCAAACAACTGATGTAATCGGTGAAATAAAAATAATACCCGAACAGTATTGTTCGGGTGTTGTAGGCGCGGTGGTCTAATTTGAGGAACAGGGAATATGATATTCCGTTGGTCGCACTACGGCAGAATAAATTTGGCTCAGAATTTTAGCCTCTGTTTTAATCCAAGCCCCAAGAATATTGTATTGTTCGACATATCCGACCATTACAATTTGAGCTGGTCCGGGCACAAGTGAGCCCTGGACACAGCGATTTATCATACCTTCTGAACGGACACTGCTTGCTCCATTTGGAACAAAAGTGCAATTCCAAGGACGGCTAACGCCACCTTGAACAAAGAAAAGTTTTTGAACGGTAATTCTTTGACCTGCGCTCAGCTGACTATGTGCCTTTGAATATATTATCAAATTAAAGTTAGGCTTGAGGTCGCACTGGCTTCGATCTGTGCATATCGGCTGGAAGGTGCAAAGATTCCCCCGGTCAGATGTCATTGAAAACTGTACATAGTTTTGATCTCGGGGGACAGGGGTATACTCACTAGTCAAAGAGCAGCCAGAAAATAGAAAAGGCAACGCAACCAAGAAAATGGTTGGTTTTTTCATAAAACACCTCCTTTTCCCTTGTTGGGAATAAGTGCATAACAGTATACAAAGTCATTATGTATATGTCAAGTATATGAAGGCGTGGTCGTTAAAATAGAAAACCTTGCGTCTATGTGTTATAAAAACAAAAAACAGCTTAAAATAAGCTGTTTTTTGTAAAGCTCTCGAGCGATTTTGGCTCAAGAAAAAGGGGGCTAAAAACGCGGGCAGGGTAATGATCGATTGGACAAAAAACCGAAATAAAACTGAACGATTTTTTTGTCCGTTGCCAAAAGACTTGAATTCCATTCATAAATTCCGCCTTCGATCACAAATTGAAATCTGCCAGCCGTAAAGCGTCCCCCGTTACGGACTTTGGCACATTCGTTTATGACTCCTTGAGTCTTCCAAGTATTGACACCTACTGTAACTGGACAATTCCAGTCAGCAACATTGTTTCCTTGGACCAAAAACATTCGTGCTATTATTTTTTGATGGCCTTGAATAAG
>DALYEE010000033.1:1792-11513 GCA_031972655.1 Candidatus Magasanikiibacteriota bacterium | reverse complement strand
CGAATCAGTTTTAATTTCAAAATAACAATTAAATATAATAAAAAATTCAGACTTTGTCAATAGTGATGCTGTGGAAAACCAAATATTTTCGCTAAATTAAAGCAAAAAAACAGGTTATTTTATATGCTGTAAAGCCTCTTTTAACAACTGTTCACTGGTTTTTCCTTCAGATTTCAGACTCTTTGCAACATCACGCGCTTCATTGGCCGAATAACCCAAAGCAATCAAGCCATCGATCACATCATTCAATGCGCTGCTGTATATTTTTTCACCTACCTGGTCATTGCTTCGCGCGCCCTGCTCCTTCATCTTCGCTTTAAGCTCTACCACAATCCTCTCAGCAGTTTTTTTGCCAATTCCACTTACTTTGGTTAAATATTCTACGTCTTCTCTGGCAATCGCACTGCTGATTTCGTCGACTGTACCCAAAGCCAAGAGATGTAAAGCTGTTTTGGGGCCAACGCCGCTAACGGATAAAAAATATTTAAACAAAGCTTGCTCTTCGCTATCGGCAAAAGCAAACAAGTCTAGTGCGTCTTCGCGCACGATTAAATACACATTGAGTAGAACATTACTACCGATAGTGCAGCGCTCCTGTGTTCTGGGGCTCGCAAATGCCTTGTAGCCAACGCCACCACTGGTCATGATAGTTAGCTCCCCATTGTAATTATTGATTATTTTTCCTTCAAGAAGAGAGATCATAAATGAGAATGACTAATTTCTAATATCAAATGTCAAAAAAAAATGACACGATATTTGGAAATTGCTATTTGTTATTTGAAATTTTATTAGTCATTAGAAATTAAGATTTAGACATTTTCTTCACGCGACTCACGCGAATAAGCCCTCCGCACGGTACTATTTCAATTCCTTGCTTTTCTAACTCATCCAAAAATAGGTTCATGCCAAGTGAATCAGATGACATGTGGCCGGTAATTATTACATTTAAATGGTTTTCTTGGGCTATTTTAAACCCGTCTTCTTTCATGTGCATGCTAATGATGGTGCTGAAGCCAACTTTAGAAAACTCCGTATAGACTTTGCTAGAAGGGTTGGTTCCACCAGTCATCTCTACGATCCATTTGCCTACGTGATTACGGCTAGAGCCGCTTAGAATTCTAGGCCCCATTCCATTTTTTTTGGCTGTTTGAAATTCTGGAACGTCCATGATAAGAGACATAACATCTCCCAGTGTTTCAGGTTTGTTTTTAATAAACAGGTCGTTGAAAAATTTATTTACCAAATTATCGGTAATTGTGTGTGTGTCAATTAGGTTTATCTTTAATATTTTAGCAATATCGATTGTTTTATAATGATTGATTGGCATTAGGCCTCTCCCAACTTCACGCACTCTTTCATCCATAATCCGTTCTGCAATATGAATTGGTAGTCCGTAGCTTTCATATACCCCAGTCGACATGTCCATTACCTCATGTAGGCTGGCAAAGCTGCGTCCGTTTGGGTGGTGAGAAATAACTAGATCAATTTTTTTGTTGTGTAATCCTAATTGGTCGGCCAAGAGAATTTCTGATCCACCAATATCTATTCCGGCGAGCACTCGTTTTACCTCTTTGCGTTCGTCGTTAACATGGATCATGCTGTCGGGGTACGGATTAGTAAGTTTTGTTTTATCAAAATATTGCCTTTCGGATGTGCTTAAATCGTCATAGTCTTGTTTGATCGTTTTAAAATATTTTTCAATCCCTTTTTTCCCCCGAGGATCGGTTTGAATAGCGTTCTTAACACCTAGATCAAAAATTTGTTGTACGTTCATATAAAAAAATTAGAAGTCATTCGACAGCATATTAACCAAATACTATTACGATCTAATAATAATTAACTTAGACCATAATGTCAACTAGTAAAAAACCGATTTTTTTGCTTGAGTTAGCTAAAAAAAGGTTAAATTGTTTGACAAAATTACTTTAGATTGTATACTACCAATATTATGAAATGTACTTCTTCGATAGAAGAACCGGATATACCCCCATATTTTACAACCTTATTAATTTAATTTAGGCCTATTTTAATAATAGGTTTTTTTATTTACCTTTTTATGAAACCAGACAACGCGCAGAAAACATTGTTGGTGGTACATACAGCCAGTCTGCGTAAACAATTTGTTCTTGAAAAAATAAAGGCAATGGGTTTGTACGTAGTTTGTTTACACAAAGAAAAAGTACCTTGGGCCATGCCTTTTGTAGATTCATGGATTATTGCTGATACAAACAATCACAAAGAATCACTCCAAGCAATTGAGGAGTATGTACAGGATAACCCAAATCATCATTTTGATGGAGTGGTAACTTTTTGGGAAACCTGTACCCAGCTCACTGCTCGTATTGCTGATATCTATGACCTTATTGGTATTCCTTATGAAATAGCTAAACGAGTAAAAAACAAATATTTATTTCGCGATTTTTGTGAAGAACAAGGTATTCCTACGCCTAAACACGCAATGCTACATAGTGAAGATGATATTGAAGAGGTGGAAAAACTCGTACCTTATCCGCTTGTGCTCAAACCGGTATATGGTCAAAGTAGCGCATGTGTTATGCGGGCCAACAATCGTGAGGAGTTAATGGAAAATTATGAGTTTTTCAAAAAACACGTTAACAGTTTTAGCTCTTCGCGAGAATGGGATAGTTTTGATATGTTGGTAGAGCAATATATTGATGGTAGTGAAGTAGATATTGATTTACTTGTGCAAAATGGAGAAATAAAATTTTATTCGATTTCAGATAATTTTGAAAAAAGTCATGGACGTTTTTTTCTAGATAGAGGTCAAATGATGCCTTCTATTTTACCGAAATCTGCCCAACAAGATATGCGTGATATGGTAGAAGATGCTATTAAAAAACTAGGAATTACAAACGGGTGTATTCATTTTGAGGCAAAATCAACCTCTCACGGACCGTTTCCGGTAGAGGTAAACATGCGTTTAGGCGGAGATTATGTTTACTCCTATAATAAAGGAGTCTGGGGAGTTGATTTGGTTGAAAATCCTGTAAAGATTGCTTTGGGCGACACTATAAATATTGAATTACCTCAGCAACCCTACAAGTATATTATTGGTTGGGATTTACAGCCCCCTTATTCAGGTACTTTAACTGAACAAGTAATTTCGCCCGATCTCAGCAACCAACCATTTTTCGAGGACATGTATCTAGCAACCAAACAAGGAGACGAAGTAATGATTCCACCAGACGGTTATGAAGATTTTGGCTGGATTACAGTATCTGGTGCTTCAGCAGAGGAAGCCAAGGATAATCTCAAAATCGCATTAAGTATGATGAATTTTAAAGTGGATCCGTCTGGTAAGTGATACATTCAAGGGCTTCCCGCAAATTGTTTTCGACAACTTTGGTACTATCACCACACACAGTGAGTACTCCGATACTGCGATCGTACCCATCTGGGGGAGCCAAAAAAACTTCCCCAGGTTTTTTTTCAAAATATAAATCGATGAAATACTCTCGGTCATAAAGTTCAGGCTGTACTTTTATATTGCCGACTTTGCAGCTGGTGGTTGGTAAAAATCGATACGACTGTAAGTAAGTCAAAGGATTCTCAGCTTTCTTAATGTTGGTTGGTAAGCCCAAGCTAATAAGCACCGCGTTCTCTACCAAATCAACATTCCACACCTTTTTTGAATATAAAAACACTTCACCACCACCCATACGTAAATTAATTTCAATTGGAGTGGCTGTTCCATCTGGGTTGGACTTAGCCTCAAAATGAATACAACCATCTTTTACGCCTAGCCCGGACAAAGTTTTTTCAGCCATCACGCGTAAATTATTTTGTCGTTCCAGTGACAAATCAGATGGTGCAGACCAACCAGTCTCAACAAAATATGGTTCATTAGTTTTTTTGTTGTCGATGATAGAAAAATATTTGATTTCGCCATTTTGTATGAGGATATCTAGATCTACTTCATCACCAATTATGTATTCCTCAACGAGGATTTCAAATCCTTGCCACTCTGGTGCTAGCCAGAATTCATGGATATTTTCTTTGATGGTATTAAAAGCTTTTATAAGTTCATCTTTGTTTTCAACTCGTTTTACAAAGGCGCTGGCTGCTCCGTAAATAGGCTTAACGATTAGGGGGTAACGCAGTTTTTTATCTGCAGTGTCCAAGTCTTTTTCATCGGTTAATAAAATATGCTGTGGTCCCGGCAGGTTTTTTTCTTGGCAGACAGTACGAAACGAAGATTTATTTTTAATTTTATTAGAAATTTCGTATGGAATGCCAGGTAAACCAAAACGATCGACTAAACGTGAGGTGAGTAAAATACATTCGTCCCAAAAAGTAAGTACGCCTTCAATGATTTGTTCGTGATGGTTTGTTATATAATCCTCTATTTTTTTTATACACGCCTCTTCGTTGTTGAGATCTTCCAGAATCCAATCGTCTACATAAGGCGCTGCAAAATCTGTGATTTCTCTATTTAAACAAATAATATTAACACCAAGCTCTTTCATTATTTTTAAAATAAAGCTTTTTCGGGGTGAGTTAGCATGGACTAATAACACGGTTTTTCCTTTTAACATAGCGAAATAAATGAATTAAACAGCATACTAAAAGTAGTAAAAGTATGGCATTTCTTTTAAAAAAAGTCAATGTAACGCAAGTATTATCGCTAATCAGTAAAGGTTAAATTTGTGCTTTTATCAAGGTGTAGGTTTATGTTTTTTCAAATAAAAAATCACCCATGTATTTGTGTGGGTGATTTTTTAACATCTATACTTTCTTAACACCAAACCGAATCTTCTCCTTCCCAATCTCCACCTCAGCCCCATCATTTTCTGTCTCAACAACCTCATCCGCCAAAACACTTTGTTTCAACTCCTCAATGTATTTCGTCAAAACATTTTTAAGCAGTTCACTTTCTGTAAAATATTTTACTACAACTTTGTCCTCGATGGTTAAACCTTGGTCTTTGCGCATTTGATTGATGGTACGAATAATATCGCGAAGCAAGCCTTCAGCAGCCAGCTCTTCGGTCATCTCTGTATTTAGCCATACCTTTACATCACCATCCACTTTGGCAATAAAACCGCCTTCTTTTACTGCCTCAGCGTATTCAACCTCTTTGACGTTCAATTCGTCCGCAATCATTGCTAAGTATTCTTTGTTTTGCCCCAGGTCATTTCCAATGGTGGTATAACTTCCCCCTACACAGAAAGAAAACTTTGAGAGTGGTTGGCGAACTTTTATTTTTTGTTCCGCGCGAACAGATAATCCAAGTTCAACTGCTTTGCGTAAAATCTGCATACGGTTGAGTGCGGCTAGCTCATGATGTTTTTCATGGTATTTTGGCCAGTCCTCTAAATGCACACTTTCTTCGAATTTTTTACCACCATGGTTTTTCTTCAATTCTTGATATATTTTTTCGGCAATAAAAGGAGTAAATGGTGCCATTACTTTTGAGAGTTGCAGCAAGACCTCGCGTAATGTTGAGAGGCATTGGAGTTTGTCGATTTCATCTATACCTTTCAAACGCTCACGGCTGCGGCGTACGTACCACTGTGATAATTCCGTCACAAATTCAACAATAGGGCGAGAAGCTTCGGCGAGTAAGTACAATTCCATTTTTTCTTGCACAATTTTTATGAGTTCGTGCAACTTGGCCATGATCCACTTATCAAGAGCGTGGGCGGATTTGTATTCATGGTGAGGGGTGTCGCCCGCAAACATTTGGTAAAATTCCAAAACATTGGAGAGTGTGTTGATGAGTTTTCCGTAGGTTTCTTTTACCGCATCTTCAGAAAAGTTTACATTCTCCGTATACATTACGGGCGAAGTTACCAAAGAGTAGCGCACCGCATCAGCACCGTATTTGTTCAAAATAATTTCTGGATCAGGATAGTTTCTTAATTTTTTACTCATCTTTTTTCCATCTTCGGCAAGCACAATCCCGTTTACAATAACGTTTTCAAATGCAGGAGTTGAACCTCGGGTCGAAGTTATGGATGCATTGTCGCCGCTGGTGAGAGCAGTTGCCAACACGTGCAAAGTATAAAACCAGCCACGAGTTTGATCTGGCCCTTCGGCAATAAATTTAGCTGGGAAACAATTTTCAAACTTTTCTTTATTTTCAAATGGATAATGCAACTCACCATATGGCATACTGCCCGATTCAAACCAGCAATCCAAAACTTCCGGAATCCGTTGCATCACCCCACCACATTTTTCACAAGAAAAAGTAATCGGATCAATAATATGCTTATGCAAATCCGTAATAGCAACTCCTGATAATTTTTCTAACTCATCCACCGAACCAATCACCCGAATATTTTGACATTTAACATTGGAATTTTTATTAGACATTAGAGCTTTGTCATTAGAAATTTCTCCAGCACATATCCAAACCGGTAATGGAGCGCCCCAAAATCTATTTCTTGAAATTGCCCAATCACGTGCGCCCTCTAGCCATTTACCAAACCGTCCCTCTTTAATGTGTTCTGGTACCCAGTGTATTTTTTCATTATTTTTAAGCATTTGATCTTTGATGGTTGTAACTTTTACAAACCAACTTGTGGTAGCGTAATTCAAAAGCGGGGTATCACAACGCCAACAATGAGGATACGAGTGTTCAATTTTTTCTTTACTAAATAATTTATTTTCGTGGGCGAGCCATTTTATTACTTCAATGTCGGTTTTGGTTGGATCATCTTTTGGTTTTACTTCTAGTCCTGCAAAATCAGTTACTTCTGGTTTAAAAATTCCATCCATTCCCACGTGCTGTACCAATGGAACTTTTTGTTCTTCACCAACATAAAAATCTTGCTCACCAAAAGCAGGCGCAATGTGCACCACACCAGTTCCGTCGCCAGTAGAAACAAAGTCCGCCGCTACTACACGAAACGCATTCGGTGTGTCTTTGTAGTATGAAAAAAGTGGTTCATATTCTAGTCCTACCAAATCTTTCCCTGTCACCTCCGCAATTATTGAATATTTTTTATCTTTCAAAACAGTTTCCACACGATCTTTGGCCACAATTAAAATACTACTATCCGCATCTGACGCAACGTCACAAACCGCATACTCAATTTCTTGGTTTATCGCAAGTAAAACATTGCCTGGCAATGTCCAAGGAGTGGTTGTCCAAGCTAGAATGTATAATGGGTTTTCAGAAATATATTTTCCGTCGAGTGTGTTTGGAATTTTGAATTTGGAAAGTATATTGGATTTGGAATTTTTGATTTCGAATTTAGCAATTACCGAAATATCTTTTACATCTTTGTATCCTTCCGTTACCTCATTTTGTGATAGCGGGGTAACACAGCGAGGGCAGATGTGCATCGGTTTGTAGCCCTTGTATATCAAATCTTTTTTCCACAATTCCGAAAAAACCCACCAGACACTTTCCATGTACGGCATGTCCATGGTTTTGTAATCATTTTCCATGTCTACCCAGCGCCCCATGCGATGAATAGTTTTTTTCCATTCCGCACCAAAGCGGAGTACGCTTGCTCGGCAAGCTTCGTTGAATTTTTCACCGCCAAAAACTTCAATATCTTTTTTCGAGTTTAGTCCCAATTCTTTTTCAATCATGTTTTCAACAGGCAAACCATGACAGTCCCAGCCCCACTTTCGCTCTACCCGGTATCCGCGCATAGTAAAGTAGCGTGGTATCGCATCCTTCATTACCAATGGAGCAAAATGGCCATAATGTGGCAGCCCTGTAGCAAATGGTGGGCCATCGTAAAAAGCATACCGTTTGTCTTCTGGTCGGCTATCAATCGATTTTTGGAATGCATCAGTTTTTTCCCATAGTTCGAGTATTTCTTCTTCGGTTTGTTTGGCATTGTAGAGCATAATTTTGTGATTAAGGATCAAGGAAAATGGAACAAAGAATAATAAAATTTAAGGATGAAGAATTTTCCAAATAATTTTAGAAACTTCTTCGGTCATAAGTATTGTTTCCTGATATGTTTTTTCTGCTAAATAATTTTGTTCAAAAGCAAAATAGAGTAAGTAACTCGTTTCCTTTAATGAACCAAAGGAAATAAGTAGAAAATGCCGAAATTCATTTTGACTATGACGGGCGAATCCCTCAACGATATTTAAGGTTACAGATAAGGCAGCTCGACGAAGTTGGGAGGTCAAACCGTAAATTTCATGTTTCGGAAAATCCCGCGTAATTTGATAAACCTTTTTGGATAAAAGATCCGATTTGTTAAATAAAGGGTTAGTTTTTGAAATACCAAAGAGACTATCTCCTTGTTCCATATTCCTTGTTCTTTAAAAAATAAAAAACCACCCATTGCTAGGAGCTCTGATATTTTGTCAGGGCGGTACCATCCTAGCTTTGCCTTGGTGGCCTTAATTTTAGGCGATTTCGGGCCAACCCGAAGGATTCTACTAGTGCAAAATGCACGTTCTTTCCTTAGCGCTCTCTTTAAGAGATTTCCCACTGATGATGAGATAATCACGCTTAGACGATATTATAGATCTATTATGTAAAAAGTCAATTTAAAACTCCGTGTTTTACGGAGTGAAATTTGTGGGAAAATTGGGGTTATGTCCTTCTCATTCTTTGTTCGTATTTTATTATGGCCACTCTAAGTACCCTTGCAAATTGAGCCAATTCAGAATTTTGGAGAGATGGTTCGGTATTGTTGCTATAAGTGAACAACTTTGTTCTAGGAGCAAATCTTAATACATGATTATGGATACTAATATCGTAGATTCCTATCTCAACTTGGTATTTATCAGTTGCAAACAAAACCGGATTGTTTATCGTGAGAGACACGATTACAATTTCCGGTATCAAATCTATACGAGATGATTCAAAAACCGCTCCCTTTGTATCGGTAGCAATTTGCAACGTTTCTCCAATTCGTAGATTATCGGGTAAGTCGTTGTACACCACAACAGATTGGTCAACTTGAGGCCCAGAAGCCTTTAGTAGTTGACGGTAGAGTTGGTAGGAGTGCGTATCAAATTGAGGTATTTCTACTTCAATTCCAGTGCCAATAATGCGTTTTTCTAGACCTAACTCCCGTTCTTTTCCAAACGCAAAATTGTTAATTTTTCGCCTTACATTTGCAGGGGTTTCATTGTTTATATGAAAACGATAAAAGAGCCTCATTTTTCCTCCTTAAATAAGGAACAGAGTAAAATAACATAGATTTTATATGAAGTAAAGCCTTCGTCTTAAAAAGAAAAGCCCCAGCGATTCAGGTTGGGGGAGTAAATCTAATCTGATTCACTGGGAATGCAGGTATAAGCAAACCGGACTGTTTTTGTTCCTTTTTTATAAAAAGCCCATTGTTCTTTTCCGTTATTCTTATGGCCACCAATGGATTTTGGCCTGTCTATTTCTAACCAATTAAAAGTACCGTGACAAATAATTTCCTGGGGGCCACCTCGCCATATTTGCCAACCCAAACTGGTGGATATGAAAACTAATGCCGGCTTTCCATCTTTTATGCTGGTTGGACAGCTAGTAAAATAGGCTTCTTCAGGATGTGCTTTTTTGCATTTCACAATAAAAACACTAAGCAGTACAAAAATAAAGAGCGCGATTTTTTCAACACGCATGTTCACTCCTTTTCTTGCTTTTAAGCAATTGCTTTTTCCCCAAAATAGTAGAATGTTTACAGTTTTTTGTAAAGCCTTGAAAGGCTGGAGAAGCTTGATTAGTCGGTTGTTGAGCCTTTCTGCATTTCAAGCCTCTTCGGCCTTTCCAGCCTTTCACCAGAATGCT
>DALYEE010000033.1:0-1692 GCA_031972655.1 Candidatus Magasanikiibacteriota bacterium | reverse complement strand
GAGCCTTTCTGCATTTCAAGCCTCTTCGGCCTTTCCAGCCTTTCACCAGAATGCTATACTAACCATATATAAACTGCTAACTATGCTCTATATTGCCTCGGATCACGGAGGGTACCAGCTCAAAAAATACCTGCTCCGCTTTATTGAAAAACAACTTAAAATGAAGGTTGAGGATTTGGGCCCGCTCAAATATGAAGAAGGGGATGATTTCCCAGATTTTGCTATACCGTTAGCCAAAAAAGTAGCGGTTACAAAAGAAGATTTAGGAATTTTGATTTGTAAAACCGGTCATGGTGTATGTATGGCTGCCAATAAAGTTACTGGTGTCCGCGCTGTTTTGGGTTACAGTATTGAAGCTGCCGAAAAAGGCCGTAAAGAAGAAAATGCCAATGTTTTGTGCCTTGCTGGCGCAGTAATTACCGATGAGCATGCCGCTGCGATGGTAAAACGGTTTTTGGAAACCAGTTTTGAGGCGAACGAAAGGCATGTGCGGAGGTTGGCTAAGATTGAAGCGCTGGAGAAATAAGGCTGGAAAAGCCGGAGAAGCTTGAAAGGCTTGAGAGGCTGTGAATCACGGCTAATCAAGCCTCTTTGGCCTCTCTGGCATTTTAAGCCTCTCAAGCCTTTACCTATGATTACACCCGCAATTCTTGCCACAACATTTGAAGAATTCAAAGAACAACTAGAAAAGATTGCCCCATATTTTGATACCGCACATATCGATGTGATGGATGGTGTTTTTGTTAAAAATATTTCCTTTCAAGAAATCGAAAAAATCCAAGAATTGCAAAGTAAACTAAAATTTGAATTGCATTTGATGGTAGAGCATCCTGCCGAAGAAATGGAGCGTTGGAAAAATGTTCCTAATGTTTTTCGTGCACTCTTCCATATCGAAACTCTGGATAGCCCTGAAGAATGCATCGAGCTCGCGAAAGAGCACAAATGGGAATGTGGGTTGGTATTAAACCCGGAAACAAAACTAGAACGCGCCGAGTCATATTTCAATTTAATAGATGTGGTACAATTTATGACTGTTCATCCTGGGCAACAAGGCGCACCTTTTGTTCCTGAAGTTTTGGAGAAAATTAAAAGATTTACATCGTTAAAAAAACACCCTCTTTGTGCTGTGGATGGCGCAGTAAATAAAAATACTATTACGGAATTAAAATCTGTAGGCGTAGAAATTTTCAACGTAGGTAGTGCGATTATGAAGGCGGAGGATGTAGAAAAAATAAAAGAAGAATTATCTAACATATAACTATATGAGTAGTTTGCAAGAATTTAAATCAGGCCGTTGCCCGAAATGTAGTTCAAATGATGTTTATACTTCTAAAAATAAACGCAATTTTGGTTATCGATCATACTTGGTTCTTTCGCCATTTTCAGTTGGCGTGCCCCTTGATACCTACGTTTGCCTGACCTGCGGATATGTTGAAGATTATTTAAGTGAAAAAAATAGTAAAAATTCAAAATTAATTGACAAAGCAATTCAGATTTTAAAAAATAAATGGAGGAAAGTGAATTTATAAATATAAAATATGTTAGATCTAGTAATTATCGGTTCTGCTGCGGTTGGATCGAGCGCGGCAATATACGCCGCTCGTCGCCGGTTAAATTTTAAAGTCATTGCCAAGGATTTGGGCGGAGAAGTAGCGCTGTCTGGGGAGGTGGCAAACTGGCCGGGGATATTAT
>DALYEE010000032.1:11892-12242 GCA_031972655.1 Candidatus Magasanikiibacteriota bacterium | reverse complement strand
TTTGATATAAAAAGTATCCTGCATATCACGTGCGGGATGATCTTCCGGAATATTCACCGCGGTAAAATTGTAATAGTCACTTTCAAGCTCTGGTCCGTCTGCAATCACAAAACCCATCGACGAAAAAAAGTCTTCGAGGTCGCGCATCAGAGTGGTAACGGGGTGAAAATGGCCGCGTTCCGGAGTTGGATAGGTGGGCTCAGTAAGATCAATTTTTTCTTCCTCCAACGCCTTTTGCCAGGCTTCGTTTTTAAAAGTTTCTTTTTGTTTATTCAAAACTGTTTCTAATTCTGTTTTAACGCGATTGGTGAGCTCGCCAGCTTCTTTTTTTTCTTCCACCGGTAAATCTT
>DALYEE010000032.1:1882-11882 GCA_031972655.1 Candidatus Magasanikiibacteriota bacterium | reverse complement strand
TTTGAGCTGTTTTACGAGATCGGTGAAAGCACCGTTTTTTCGGCCTAAATACAAAATTTCCGCCGCTTCCAGTTGGTCGCTGCTAGTAGATTTTTCAAAAGCTTGCACCGCTTTTCCTTTTAGATCTTCGAGTTTTTGAAAGTATGTGGTCATAGCAAATAATTCAAACAAATACCATGTACAGAATATGACAGGTTAGCGAATTAGTCAATTAGAAAGATTTGGACTAAGATTTTGATAACGGTTTTTTCTTGCCTTTTATATATTTTATGGTTTCAATTGGCTTTCCTGTGTCAGGGTTTGTAGATTTTCCATGCAAATGAATTCTACCATTTTCATCTTGATCAACAATAATTTTTCTTAACACGGAATCTTCTAAAGGAGCTGAGATTTCAGCCCCAAACGTTCTAGACAAATCTTGTCCTACACCGTTTTCTTTGCCAGTTGAGCACGAAGCCAACAAAACACTAGGAAAATCAACGAAAAATTTTTTTATTTTTCTTGCGCCTTCACCTTCTAGATCCAATTGCCGAAAAACTTGGTTTTTACCTCTTTCACTCAATTTTGTCGGTTCAATATTTTTTTCCTCGAAAAAAAATCTTTTTATTTTTTCTTTCAATCCCATGTCTTTAAACGATGGGCTACCCAAACTAAGATCCTCTGGTAAAACATCCGTTTTTCCAAAAACCATACTATGAACTGCGCCATGCGCTCCAATCACCGCACATTCAATTTTATTATGCTCTCCATATTTTTGATCTAGCGTTAAAAGACGTTTTGCAATTCCAGATTTACCACCAGCTTCTACCACTCTTAAAAGCACTTTTTTTGCTTTTAGTGCGCCTGACAAATCATCTAAAATCTCTGGTCCTACAGAAAACGCACCATTATGATCATCATATGGGTACAAAACAATACCATATCTCTTCTGCTCTTTTTCATTCTTATATTGTTCTGTGAGCATAGCTGGAGTATAACGCCCATAATTACGAATGCCGCTCGTCCGGGCTAAGTGTTTGCAAATTCCCGGGGTTTCATTTTCCAAATCCAACATAGTTTTAACGTTGAGAGCAACATATCTCTTGATTCTTTCTTCTTTCCTCTTCTCTGGATCTGGCTTCTCTGGATCCGGATCACTGTAAAAATTTTGCTCCCACTTTGGAAGACACTTTTCAAAATCAAAATTTTTAGCCTCCAATTTTGTATGCGTTTTTTGTTTATCAAGGACAGACTTTAAACGAGCTAAAAAATCTACTGCTTCAGCGTCACCAAATAAATCCCAACTTTCCACCAAAGCTTTAATCTCATAAAAACCGACACTAAACTTATCCATTGATTGAACTAATTCAATAAATCTTGTTTCATCATTTAAATTGTAAATACACATTTGGTTAAGAAGAATTCTCGACCATTCCGAATCTTTGCTTTTCACACAATATTGACCCATTAAATCAAAGGTTTTTTGTCTTTCACCATTCACATTTTTTGTGATAAACTTTTGCACTAATGGCAAAATAGCATTGTCCACATCTTCATGGAGACGACTCTTTACCTTCTCATTACGTATCTCAGCAACCGACCTTGATGATTTATAAATATCCTCAATTTCAGCTTTCCGCAAAAAGGATTGCGCAGCAGTAATTTCACCACGAATTACTTCAAGTGAACCACCTGTCAAAATTTTTTCTGCGGCTAGTGCATAGTATTTTTGCTGCGCCTCCCTTTCACGCTCATTTCTTGGCTTTAATTTTAAAACAATATCAATACAAACCAAAGAACGGTGCGGAGAAAATTGAAGCCCCTGTTCAAAAAGCCGCACTGTTTCTTCGGAATACAAACCAGCCAACGAGTTCCTATCATTGGCAGATCCAATTCCTAAATTATATATTTCATTACACACCTCGTTAAATTTTTGTCGATCAAAACCTTGTTCTGATTGCTTAATCAGCTCTACCAAATCTTCCAGATTTTTTCCGCTTTCCTCTAAACGAACTTCGACAAAATTAGCTACCGAGGGATATTTTTGTAAAACATCTAGCAGATTACACAATTTATTTTTTTTAAGCGAAACAGCAAATTCATTTGGACTTTTTTCATAAATTAAAAAAACCTGCAGAATATTTTCTACATCTTTTTTCAATTCCACCGACAATTCCGCTCCCGATTCCTTCTTTTTAGCCATCTCCTTTTTTTGATGCTTGCCATGCTCCGGAACATTTTTTAATTCCAGCTCCGGCGGCGTTTCGATAATTACTTTTGGCAATGGCCCCATCATGTCTGGCGTTACACCACCGCGCTCTAAATCAAAATATTTTCGACGAGAAGAATTATTTCGTTTATAAAAAACATTATGCCACATTTTAAGCATATGCCCCCTCCTTTAATAATAAACTTTTTGTTTAAAAAATTCTTTTAAATGCTCCGATAAAAATATCTTTAAAACTCCCCAAGTCTTTAATGGTCACAAACACGACCAAGAGCATTAAAAGTGCAAAACCAATACTATGTGTAATTTGTTCAACTTTTGGCGTTACCGGTTTGCGCATGATTTTGGCAATCACCACAAAAAGCAAGCGTCCACCGTCAAGCGCTGGAATTGGCAACACATTTAGCACTGCCAAATTGAGCGACAATAGAGCCATAAACTGCAACAAGTACACAAAACCCATGCGTGCCACTTGCCCGGTCATTACAGCAACGCCGACTGGCCCAGAAACAGCGCCGCCCGCACCTTTACCAGTGAAAAGCCCGTGGAGCAAAGCATAAAACCCAACAAAAATTTCTTTCAAATAAATAAACGTTGCCAGGAAGCCTTGAGAAATTGCTTTATACCAAGGCAAACGCACCGTACCAAACTCCGCTAACCCCACGCCAATCCCCGCCTTCTGTGTATCTTCATAAATAATCGGGGTAATTTCTCCACGAATCGTATCATTGCCGCGCTTTACCGTAATCATTATTTTTTCTGCACGGTGAGTGTTTACATATTCTTGAAACTCATCAAAACGCGGGTTTTTGATTTCGCCAACGCCAATAATTTCATCTTCCACTTTTAACCCCGCTGCTTCCGCTGGTTTTTGAGGCAACACTTGTAAAATCTGCAGTTTGCGGTTCTTCACCTCAGAAACATCTTTCAAACCTGCCACATTTTGCGGCAAGCCAACCATAAAGCCAATACTAATCAATACCATCGCCACCAGCACATTCATGCCTACACCCGCTAAAAGCACAGCCGCTTTTTGCCACGCTTTTTTACTCGCAAAACTATCTGCGTCATTTGCGCCCGTATCCGCAGCATTTTCACCTTTAATTTTTACAAACCCACCGAGTGGAATAATATTGATAGAATAAAGCGTACCCGGAATATATTTTTGCTCTTCTTCCGTATAAACCGGATCTTTACCGCCCCACACAATCTTCCACTTCTTATACAAAACCGTGCCAACACTATCTTTTTTTAACAAACGCTGAATTCCTACTAAGCGCGGAGGAAACCCAAAACCAAATTCATCTACTTTTATTTTATTTTTCCGAGCGACAATAAAATGACCCCATTCGTGGGAGAGAACGAGAACTGCGAGAACAGCGATGAAGATAAGAAGAGTAAACATAGGGTGAAAGGCTTAAAAGGCCGGAAAGGCCAAAGAGGCTTGAAAGGCTCGTATTGAAAAACTCGCAAAAGCCTTTTTGGCTTCTCAAGCCTTTTGAGCTTTTCTAGCATGTGAAAGACCTTGCTTTTTCTCAAAAACAAGACTATGATTAAAGAAAATAACTCTTAATTTATTGAAACAATATGTCTCCACTATATATTATCCTCGGGCTCGTTGCAATACTCGTTTTATGGCTAGTTTTTACGTACAACGGTCTGATCACTTCTCGCAACCGCGTTGACGAAGCTTTCAGCGATATTGATGTGCAACTCAAACGTCGTTACGACTTGATTCCAAACTTGATTGAAACAGTAAAAGGATACGCTACCCATGAAAAAGAAACTTTACAAAAAATTACCGAGGCAAGAAACAAAGCTATGTCTGTACACGATGATAAAAACGCAACCTTGGCTCAAAAAGAACAAGCAGAAAATTCACTTGGCGCATCTGTTCGTGGTTTGATGATTGCGGTTGAAGCTTATCCAGATCTTAAAGCTAACCAAAACTTCTTGCAACTCCAAGACGAATTATCTGACACTGAAAACAAAATCCAAGCTTCTCGCCGTTTCTACAATGGAAATGTACGCGACTTCAACACCAAACTCCAAGTTTTCCCAACCAATATGATTGCAAATACGCTCAAGTTTAAAGCATACGACTTCTTCCAAGCTGCTGAGGCTGAGAAACAAAATGTGCAGGTTAAGTTTTAAGAAATACTATGCAAAATTTTAACCAAGACAAACCAATTAAAATTGTTGGCATCGAACTTCGCACTTCAAACTCTGAAGCTATGCAAACAATTCCGCCTTTTTGGGGAAAATTTTATCAAGAAGGAATTTTAGCTCAAATTCCCAATAAGATCTCGAATGACATTTATGCTGTTTACACCAACTTCGAAAATGAAGGCAAAAACAACGAGGGAGTCTATTCTTTAATTATCGGCGCTGAAGTTAAAAATATCGATGAAATTCCCGTAGGTTTCACTTCCGCTGTTATTTCTCCTTCACAAAGAGCAGTATTTGAAGTAGAAAAAGGACACCCAGAAAAAGTGGGTGAAAAGTGGGTAGAAATTTGGAACCACGCTGATCTTAACAAAACTTACCTGGCAGATTACGAGCTTTATAAAGAATCTGGGGAAATCGAAATCTTTATCGGTATCAAATAAATCTTTATGGACTTGAAAGAAATACTTTCAGAGCTCAAAAAACTTGGTAACCCAAAAGTAAAAAAAACAAAAGAAAATTTTGCTATCGCTGTTAAAAATTCTTATGGAATCTTTCTAAAAGATTTAAACGTGTTAGCCAAAAAAATTGGTAAAAATGACAAACTGGCAATTCAGTTATTTGACTCGGGCGTATACGAGGCACGGCTTTTAACCAGCATGCTGTTTAATCCCAAAAATTTGACCGAGGCGCTCATGGAGAAATGGGTCAAAGTTTTTGATAACTGGGAAATCTGCGATACATTTTGTATGAACATATTTGGTAAAAGCAGTTTTGCAGTTAAAAAAGCTTTTGAATGGTCAGAGAGAAAACCGGAATTTCAAAAAAGAGCTGGGTTCGTGTGCATGGTGCAATATGCTTTCACCAATAAAGAAGCACCAAATACTGAGATACAAAAATTTTTTCCTATCATGATCATAGAAGCTACGGATGAGCGAACATATGTGATGAAAGGAATTAACTGGGCACTACGTCAAGTTGGTAAGCGCAACATCGATTTGCATAAAGAAGCAATTAAAGTTGCAGAGAAAATTTTGGCACTCAATACTAAATCTGCAAAATGGATTGCCACCGACGCTCTTCGTCAGCTCAAAAGTAAAAAAGTAAGCATGAAAAATTATCCTAAAAAAATATATGGATAAAAACAAAACAACATCATTTTCATTAAAAGCAGCAGTACAAAAATGCATTGGCAAAGGACGTTGGCATTTTATTCACTTAGATAAAAAAATGTCCCAAAAAGTAAAATTATTAAATAAAAAGAAAATGTCTTGGGGGTATGTTCCCATAAAAGCCACTATCGGAAAAAGCACCTGGAAAACTACTTTATTCCCCACAAAAAAAGATGTGTACATGCTTGCACTTAAGGCGGACGTAAGAAAAAAGGAAGATTTAAAAATCGGCGACATGATAAAGGTGAGTTTTTCAATAAACTAAATTTGAACCTCATGTCTGCAAAGACATGGACATACTATAGAGTTTTAAAAAAATTGATACGTGATAAGTGATACGTGAAAACCTATGTACAACGAAATTACTTCCAACAAACGCCGTTCTGTCATTCTAATCATCCTCTTCACCCTCTTCATTGCCGCGCTGGGGTTTGTTTTTAGCTTGGGCATGGGTGATGAAGGTTATGGACTGGTCGCACTATCATTGTTTATTTCGATGATAATGACTTTGGTGTCATATTTTCAAGGAGACAAAATTGCGCTGTGGACGAATGGTGCCAGACCAATTTCTGAAGAGGAAAATAAATATGTGTACCGCATAGTAAATAATTTGTGCATTGCCGACGGAATTCCCGTGCCAAAAATTTACATCATGGATGACCCGGCGATCAACGCCTTTGCAACTGGCCGCGACCCCAAACATGCTTCTATTGCCATTACCACCGGCGCGATTCAAAAACTCGAGAACGAAGAATTAGAAGGTGTGGTTGCGCACGAATTATCACACGTGAAAAATTACGATATTCGGTTTATGATGCTTGTGGCAGTGCTCGTTGGTGCGGTTTCAATTTTGGCTCAAATATTTTTCCGCAGTGGTAGAATTTTTGGCGGAAGAAGAGATAGCAAAGATAATGCTGCGGGAATATTTTTCATCATCGGTATTGTGCTCGCGATTTTGTCCCCAATCATTGCGGAGTTGATTAAGCTCGCCATCTCTCGCAAACGAGAATTTCTGGCCGATGCTTCTGGCTCACTACTTTCACGCTACCCCGAAGGTCTCGCTCGTGCTCTGGAAAAAATCCAAGCAGAAAACATGCCTATGCAGCGCGCATCAGACGCTACCGCCCACTTATTTTTAGCTAACCCATTTAAAGCTTCTGGCTTGAAATCATTATTTGCCACACACCCACCGATTGAAGAGAGGATCAAGAGGTTGAGAGAGATGGGAAAATAAATAAAAAAATTGAACTTAAAATAAAAAAACAATCCCTGTTTAATCGGGATTGTTTTTTTATTTCCTAACTTCCTATTTCCCAGCTCCTACTTCCTCGATCACCGCACTCACCTCTTCCACCTTTTCTCTCATCACGTCTTCCGCATTTGCCTCCAAATTCAACCGTAGTACTGGCTCGGTATTGCTCACGCGCACATTAAACCAGCCCCATTCGAACCCAAACCATAAACCATCAAGCTCAGAAGTTGATTGTGCATTTTTGGTATACACTTCCGCCAAGCGGGCGAGCACCGCGCTTTTGTCTTGAATAGTAAAATTAATTTCTCCGGAATGAAAATATTTTTTGAGCGGCATCACCAGTTGACTTAATGTTTTTTCTTCATGAGATAACAATGCCAAAACATACAGTAAACACAGATCGGATGACTCAACGTTTTTTAAATCATTAAAATAAAAATGTTGCGAAAGTTCACTCGCAAATACGGCGCCATTGCCCTGCATAGCTTTTTTAATATTCGCATGTCCTACTTGGCACATTTCGGTGGTGGCACCATGCGCCTCCCATACTTCTTTTACAATTTTGCTCGAACGCAGATCATACATCATATGACTCGCAGGATGTTTTTTTAATACTTCAAGCCCAAGGAGCGCACCAACATATGAAGCTTCCACCACACTCCCCTTTTCATCCACCAGACCGATGCGGTCACAATCACCATCAAGCGCCAAACCAAAATCTGCTTTGGATTCCACTACCTTTTTTTGCAAATCTTTCAGTGTTTCTATTTTCAGCGGGTTAGCTTCGTGGTTTGGAAATGTGCCATCAGGTTCCAAATACAAATATTCTACAGTCACCGGCAATTGCTTCAGCCAATCGGGAAAAGTTACCTCTCCCATGCCATTTCCCGCATCGATTACCAAATGCAATGGTTTTATTTTTGTAGTATCAATAAGTGAAAACAATTTGTGTTCATAGTCAGCAAGTACGTTTTTATTGGTAATTGTTCCTGTGACAGAATTTTTTTCAAAATTATTTTTCAGTACCAAATCTTGAATCACATCCATGCCAGTTTCTTTACCAATAGCTATACCACTGCCCAAACACATTTTGAATCCATTGTACTCGGCTGGGTTGTGGCTGGCGGTAACCATAATACCCCCGGCATGTGCTGGATAATTTACACAAGCGAAGTAAAACAGTGGGGTCGAAACCATGCCGATATCAATTACATTTACTCCTTCGTCTTGCATTCCTTGCATCACATTTTTTTGAAACTCGATGCTAGACGGCCGCATATCACGACCAACCACCAACGAAGCTTCGTCTGGTAACAATTTTTTCTGCTTCAAAAGTTGTACAAATGCTCGGCCTACACGGTAAGCAAGCTCTGGCGAAAGTTCGGTTTCTACCAGGCCGCGAATGTCATAGGCTTTGAAAATTGAGGTAGGGATGTTCATAGAAATTAAACAAAACTAAACACTAAATTATCAGCATCCGGAACTACATATTGTCATGGCACCATACCCTATGGAGCCTAAAAAAAGAAAGTTTAAAAAAATAACCCACACACCAATTCCTTGCAAAATATTTTTTTGGATAGTGGGTAAACTTATTTTTTGTTTCCACAAAAAAGATATCAAACTGAGAGAAAAGCTTGATACAACTACTATCAAATCAAGAATCCTAATCCACGAAAACAAGCCCGCAACTCTGACAACAGCCGATAAAATTAAAAACGGACTCAATGCCCTGATTATAATTACTATTCGTAAATTAGACGAAGTTGTTTTAATCCAAATTAAATTCAATATACTAAATAATATTCCGGAAAAACAAAGCACTTGAATTGCTAAAAATTCTGGGTTTAAATTTTGAAAAATTGTATCCATAAAAATATATCGCTACAGAGTCCACAAAGGCGATCCTTTTTATTTTCTCCATCTTCGTGAACTCTGTATTTTTTTCTAGCTTAACATTTGCTGTGCCATGTTCTTACATTATTCGGCCACCAGCCGCGAACAAATGCAAACCATGAAAATGAAGGACTGGGCTCAGGACCTTCATTGTGCCACATTCCTTTACCATTAGAATCAATGTTCTGTGAATGGACCTGAAAACGATACCCGTAGTCCAGTTGACGACTATAATCACCCCCCTCAACAGAACTAAGATAAATATAACCCTTAGGCCTGATTTCGTTTTCCATGTCTGTGCGACTATTAAAGAACTTGGTATGCCACCCAAGTACGGGATCAGAATTATTGCAACCCCACAAACACGCGACCTTCCCTTCCATACTACACTCCACTGGATTTGCAGGTGCATCATGCCACTCGCAATTGAGCAAAACAGACCATTTTTGTGGAACCTCCAAAGCGCCACAGTTATAAAATGAAACTCCCTGGCGTAGGGTTCCAACATTTTCACCGATCGCAGAATGCTGCGAACTCGACATAACGGAAGAGAAAAAATCCAACTTTTTTTCTGAGCTCATCTGACAAATTTCGTGAACACGAATGATTTCTTGGTTTGACAAATGCTCCAAAATTAATAATCCGTCAGATTTTTGGCATTCAACATTTTGCACCTGATCAACTAGGGCTTTAACGACATCAGAATATTCTTTTATCTCATTATCTCCACACGAAACTAACAGGCAAATGATTGAGGCCAAAAGTGGAACTCTTTTACAAACCCACGACATGCCGTGTTGTTTTGTCATTTATATTTTCTCCTTCATGTTTTCACCTCATAATAATACTACCCATAATAAATTCTGGCAATTAAAAAATTTACCCAAATGATCCTTTGACAATTCGTTAAAAAAGCTATATAAAAAGCTGTTGGAGGAAATGATGAGAAAACCACAAATCGAGATAGCTACACATTCAATAGCAATTACAATTGATGGTAAAAAAATTTGCGTGAAATTCGATGGGCATCTTACCCGCAAACAGGTACAACATTTGATCGACCGCATGATCAAGCAATTGGTCAACATCAAAATTGAAACCAATGGTACAACACTAACATTCCCCTTTATTACACCCGAGTTGCTTGAAGAAACTCTGCACAATGTGGCACAAGGAGCTTTGGACGACTTATTGTCTGCCAAAAAACCCCACAGCAAGGGTCGAAAAAAATCTGCTGCTGCAGAGGCAAGAGCAGCCCGAAGAAGTATAACCCCTCAAAATCTTGCTTTCC
Source organism: Candidatus Magasanikiibacteriota bacterium (assembly GCA_031972655.1). Lineage (GTDB taxonomy): Bacteria > Patescibacteriota > Patescibacteriia > Magasanikbacterales > GWA2-37-8 > DALYEE01. The sequence continues at coordinate 1,899 of DALYEE010000032.1, read as the reverse complement.
TGGATCGGCCAGTAACT
>DALYEE010000032.1:0-1872 GCA_031972655.1 Candidatus Magasanikiibacteriota bacterium | reverse complement strand
AAAGACATGGGTATAACCAGGACTAATCTTACAAAAATTTTGGGTGGGCTAATTAAACATGGCTTCCGATATGGTATATCTAAAACGGTTGCGAGCCTAAAATGGAAACCGCCTTCTGAAAGAACGCGGCGTAAACAAAAATAGCGGTTTCAAAACATGAAGTTTGAAGCCGTTTCATTATTTTTGTGCTTAACTAAGTCTACCAACATCTCAAAACCCTTTTCTGTTTTAAATAGATACTCTAGACATAAGCAGCGATTCCCCGCTTGCTTTGACCGCCGAAGCCACAGAGAAGGCGGAGTGGTGGGGGTAGCGGTGGTTGATAGATCCAACACTGTGATGTTCACCCACCCCCGACCTGTGGGCCACCCCCGCCCCAGCGGGGAATAACGATGCCGCACTCTTAGCCAAAACCTCATATCTTAGCCAAAAATACCATTGACAATACCCCATAAACATGCTATAGTGTATTGTTTTTGGGCTAATTTTAGGTATTATATCTAAATGGTCCACTGCCCAGATAGACATCTGTCTAGGCGGGTCAAAACATGATCTTTACAATTATATAAGTTCTTCTCCTGAATTGGGTGATTTTAGGTCTTTTTTGTTTAAAAGATTTGAAACCACCCAATCATGGGAGGAGGACAACATGACCAAGATGAGTGTTTCTGGACATGAAATGACGAGTATCCGATTTGATTTTGGGAAATTTCTGATGCTTTGGTTGAGTATTTTGATTGCGTTTACCGCTCACCATTGTGAGGGGCGTCCGGCGACGTCTCCACAGGACCAGATTGAGATCATCGGTGACGACGACGCGGTGGTGGATGATGAACCCACCCAGAAAGAAGTAGGGACAATCAAATCCCTCGACTGCAAGATCAACAACAAGGCCGCGAAGGAAGAGCGCTTCAACGCTTGCATCAAGGCGGCGGCACTCGAGTACCAGGTTCGCCCCCAGCTCATCTGGGCGGTTATCAAGCTGGACAGCGGGTTCAACCCGCATCCCAAGCTGACTCGGAGCGGCACTGTCGGACTCATGCAGGTGCTACCCAGCGCCTGCTCTAATCTCGATGTTACTCACGACCCCAAGAACAACATTTCCTGCGGGACGTGGGAACTCGCCTCCCTCATCAAGCAATGGGGCTCTGAGAAGCGTGGGCTCATGGCCCACAATCTCGGGGCGGGAGTGGCTGAGCAGGTTCTGGACTGCCCGTCAGACATTCCATCATGGGCAACTCAATACGCTGATCGTGCACTCGCTCTGGCAGACAAGCGTTTCGACTCTGACGTCCACCACCTCCTAGTCACTCGCTCTTATGTAAGCGCTGGACGGGCAGCTGATGAGTTCTGTGACGGGCGTGACAAGTCATTCGCTTCTCCCGATAAGTCTACACATACGTCGGGAAATTCGATCGACGTGACTTTGTTGGACGTTAAAGGTATGCGAATCGACATGCCGCGACACAACCTTTTTTCGAAAGGAACTCACGCCCAAAAAGCCAACGCTCGGGCTCTCAAGCGCGCCATGGAAGCGGCTGGATTCACAGCTCGCCTGTGGGAACGCGGTGACTGGAGTCACTACGAGTTCGAAGCTCCGACACCGGCAGTCTGGTCGAGCAAGTTCAACTGTGAAGACTGGAAGGCCAAGCGTCTGGCAGCACCATCTGAGCTCAACGAGCTAGTCGAGCACCAGCTGAACCGCTGGAGTAGGGTGAAACTCGCTCCTGAGGCTATCAAAGCGCTTCGGGCTGTCGAGGAGCAGTTCGCCATGGGTCAAACTGAGATCCCCTCCGGTCACTAGGCAAGTGACCTAAACGCACGGTATCCCGTGCCATGACTCCCCGACATGACGTTCGGGGCTGCTAAAAA
>DALYEE010000031.1:7963-12378 GCA_031972655.1 Candidatus Magasanikiibacteriota bacterium | reverse complement strand
AATGTAGCCATCGATATCGATTAAATATTTACGTGGCCAATAATTATTTCCATAGGCATTCCACGTACCATACTCATTATCAAGAACCACCGGAAATTTAATGCCAAATTTTTTGAGCGCTTCCTGAACGTTTTCTATTTTATGTTCAAAAGCAAATTCAGGTGTGTGAATACCCACGATTTCCAAACCCTGATCTTTGTATTTGTCATACCAGGCATTAAGGTGGGGGAACGTGCGAATACAATTGATGCAGCTGTAAGTCATGAAATCCACCAAGATTACTTTTTTGCCGATCAAAGATTTTAGAGTGAGCGGATCTGAGTTAACAAATCCCGCTGGTTTGGCAATTTCATGATAGCGAGGAAAGTTTTTAACCCCACCTTTACTAGCACTTAATGCCTGATTCACAGATGAGGTAGGCATGTTTTTAACAAGAGATTGGGTTTTGTTAAGCAAGTTAACTTCAATACTGCTGACGTTATAGTAACCAGTTTCTACTAGAAAAGTTTGCAGTTTTTTATCAAGCCCAGTAAGAATGAAAATACCCACAAGCACAAACAATATTCCCAAACCTCGTTTGAACCACCCTTTCGGGTTTGCGGCGAAGCGTGCCTTTTTCACTACGCGTTGGCCAAGCAAACTAATGAGTAGTAGTGAGATAGAAAGTCCAACCGCGTAAGAAATTAGATATATTGTACCGAGCAAAAATGATTGCGGCAGAACAGTTGCTAGAATTAAGAAATACGTTGGAGAGCAGCTAGAAAAAACTGGGCCAAGTGATAAGCCAATCAAAATATCACGAGTCCACGAGTTTGTTTTTCCCGATTCGTTTAATAGAGTGTCGGACTTTGCGCCCAAACCTAATTTTAGGTTTATTTTTTCCCACCAGCTGGGAAACACCGTTATGAGTCCAAACAAAACAAGAATTATTCCCGAAACTGTGCTCCACACAGTTGGCGGAATATTGATAAACGCCGTGCTAAATTTTAAAGCCAGAGTAAAAACAACAATGGCCAAAGCCAGAGAAGCCGTAATCACATAGGGGTTGCGTTTGACGCCACTTACCGAGCCACCAATGATGATGGGTAGCAGTGGTAAAACGCATGGCGCCAACACGGTGAGGATGCCTGCTACAAAAGAGACGACAAGCAAAAACATAGTGATTATTTAATTTCTTTAACTAGCTCGGTGAGTGTTGGGCTACCACTCCATTTTTTTAACATCGTACCATTTGAGTCTACCTGCACAAAAGTATGTTGATAGGTGACACCGTATTTTTTATTTAAATCAGTTGAAGTATCATAATCTACCACGAGAATATTTACGTTTTTTGGAATCTGATCGAGGTGAGAGGTAATATCAGAATCAACCCCTTTACATGTTGGGCACCAACCGGCTTTGAAAAACAGTATCACTTTTCCGGTTTTTGCCAACGCTAATTTGTCTGAAGAGAAATTCTGGTAGGTTCCTTGTTTCATCATTTTTGTATTGTCCTCTTTCATCATTGAAGACGTTGGTTTTTTGTCCATCACGGCTTTGCCTTCAGTGTCTTTGTTTTGCATCTGATTATCGTCAACACCTTTTTCCATTTTGCCATCCAGTTCATTAACGCGTAAATCTTTGGCACAGCCTGCGCCAGCGAGAAGTATTAAACTAGAAAGTGCTACCAAGGAGAGTATTTTTTGCATACTGTTTTTAGATTAAGTATTATAATCTGAGTATAAACTAAATTAAAAACAATGTAAAGTATACTTTACATTGTCCTGTGGACTACTTCCGGATTATTTTTTTAATTGGCTATAAATTTGCGCAATAAGTTTGGCAGCAACCATGGTGCAAAGTGCAACGAGCAACCATTTGTCGGTATGGCCATGATACGTTTGGTAAACAATTCCTACCACCAGCACTATCGCGCCACTCAAAAAACTAATTCTTCCAGCCAGTAAGCGGTGTTGCTCTTCACGTTCGTCGCGTGCTTTTTCTTTCCACACAAAAATTACAAATGCGGTAAATACTACAATCAGAAGCATGAGAGCACTCGACATAAACATGCTCGGCATCCAAATTTTACCAAAAGGATTGGAGCATAATACTACTAGAATGATGAGTAGTATTGAAATTATGGATTCTCCAAAGAGTTGTTTATTTTTCATAGACAATATTAAAAATATCCTCAACATTTTTTTTAAAAAATCGAGCGATTTTTATGGCCAAAAGTACTGAGGGTGTATAGTTTTGTTTTTCAATTGCAATTACTGTTTGACGTGTAATGCCTACCCGTTCTGCAAATTGCTCTTGGGTAACACTGGCTTTGGTGCGCAGATCGTAAACAGAGTTTTTGATAACTTCTTTCATAAAATTTCTAATGTATTTTTTCAACACTACCATACAAGTATTTTTCCGCAGTGTCAACAACGCTTTACATGTTGTTTTGGTACTTGTAAAAAAAGTTATATTTAGTAAACTGTGGCAGCGGTTCCAATAAATGGAATCATGAGGATAAAAATGAAAAGAATGCGACCACCGGATCTACAGCTAGTTAACTCTACTGCGAAAACACTGAGAGAAGGGATCTACCTGCACTTTAAGATTATTGGGTTGCTGGGTGTGCAGTCTGAATTTTTATTTAATCCTTCTGATGAGATTGGAATTTGTACGGTTGGTCGAGACAACGATCGTCATGTGATCGTTGGAGATGAGGGTGTTTCGAGGATGCATTTTCAGGTAAAATGGGACAAAAGAAGAACCTCTGTTTTTTATATCGAAGATTTTAATAGCACTAATGGTACACGTGTTGATGGTATCAAGCTTGGTCCAGTAGCGGTTCCTTTAGAAATAGACCAAATAGTTTCTTTTGGAAACCATTGTCTGATGTGGCTACACGAAAACCCACCTACTGATTTAGATATGGCACCGGTAGCGCTCGCAAGGATCGAACTTATTAAAAGAGCGAAAAAGTAAATTTTACAGCCTGATCTGAAATTCTCAAAATCAAATCACTCCGTTTACCTTATTTTCTTTTTAAATAAAGACAACGAGGTAAGGAGTGATTTTTTTGTGCGCGCTGTCATGGTATAATGGTGAATATATTTCTATGAAAAACGGAGGGAAAAAACATCCAATCAAAAAATCGCAGTATCTCTTTTTCCCGATCGAAAAAGTCAGTGGACCGCTACCAAAGCTGCAAGCCGCAGATATTGTTTTGATACACACCAAAAAAAGTCTACTGCGTTATTTTGTCAGAAGGGTAACAAAAAGCTATTGGGATCATGTAGCGATGGTTTTGTTTCCTCGCGATATTCAAAAAGGCCGATATTACAACCAAATAATTGAAGCAGCTGATCCGGGAGGTGTAGAAATACACAAGCTCGATAAATATTTAAAGAACCCAGAGAAGTACGAAATTGGCATCAAAAGAATGACTTCGATTAGTGTGGAAACTCGCAAGCGTATTACAGCTTTTATGCTCATGAATGTGGATGCTCCTTACTACAAACTATCTCTGTTCCGTTTTGTACTCGCGACTGTTTCCAAAACATTTAGTGAAAATTTATTAGGCAGGCAAAGATTCTGTTGTAGTGGGTTTGTGCAACGAGCATTTTACGAAGCCGCAAATTGGGACGAGCGAGAAAAATTAATTTTTCGAACAGAGTATCTTTCGCCGATGGAGCTGCAAGACATTACTACACCAGCAGATGTTGCCAAAAGTGCCAGAGGAGTTTGGATTTATAATGAGAAAATATGAATGCGCGAACAAAGAAAAGACAGCAAGGTTGGGAAAAGATCCTGCCGCAGCTGCAATTAGCAGATATTATTTTAACCCGCGATGAGCGGTCTTTGTTATCCTCTTCGATCCGAAAAGTAACGGACAGCTACTGGAATCATGTGGTAATTGTTTTTAGTGTCCCTACTAATAAAAAAATGTTTAACAATACTTTAGTCATTGGTGCTGAAACTCATGGAATTGAAATTCACCGTTTGCAGCGCTACACAAATCATTTTGATTATATTGATGTTGGTGTAAAGCGCGTACCCGGTCTCTCCGAAGAGGTGCGGCAAAAGGTGATTTCTTATGTTACCAACCACATTGATATACCATATGACTACACACGATTGTTTGGTTTTATTATAAACGCCGTGGAGAATTTTTTTAAAAAAGGAAACGCTCATCTGCGAACTTTTTTAACCAATCGTGATGCTTTTGTATGTAGCTCGTTTGTGCAAAAAGCATTTTACGAAGCCGTGCCTCCGCAAAAAAAGAATGGAATGATTTTTAAAAACGGATTTGATGCGCTTTCTTCGCTCGAAGAAGTCAATCCCGCAGATATCGCACGGAGTAAAAATTGTGAATGGATTTATAATCCACACGACTAGGATCCACTTGTAAACCGGACATAATGTTGGTAGTATTTCAG
>DALYEE010000031.1:0-7912 GCA_031972655.1 Candidatus Magasanikiibacteriota bacterium | reverse complement strand
AAGCAAAAGGGCTCCCTTCATTTATGGGTCATCAAGAGGGTGCTAAAACTGCAGAAAAAATTCTGAACCATGCTTTAAGCTTAAAAATTCCCTACCTAACTTTTTGGGGTGCTTCGATTGCCAATGTAACCAAGAGAGATAAGATGGAAACTGATTTTTTGTTTAAACTTTTTGAAGATTATTTCAAAAAACTTCTTAAAAATAAAGAAATTCAAGAAAACGAAGTGCGTATCCATGCTTTTGGAGAATGGCGTAAATATTTTTCGCCAAGTTGCCGCGCAGCCATAGAAGAAGCGGTTGAAAAAACTAAGCACTACAACAAATTTCATTTAAATTTTTTATTAGCCTACAGCGGAATAGATGAAATGACTGCAGCCGTGTCTCAAATAGCGCAGCTTGCTGAAGAGCAACCTGGACTAGTTGTAACACCAGAGCTTATTAAGCAGAATTTGTTTACCGTAGGAATGCCTCCCGTTGATTTGGTTGTTCGAACTGGTGGAGAGCCGCATTTTTCAAGTGGATTTATGATGTGGGATGTTGCCGACGCCCACCTTTATTTTACCGAAACATTTTACCCCGATTTTTCCGTCGAGGAGTTTGGCAAAGCAGTTGAAGAGTTTGAATCTAGAGAAAGAAGACTGGGAAAGTAGATTTGAAATGCCTAAATTTTAATGTCTAATGTCAAATAAAATTTCAAATAACAATTTCCAAACACTGCGGCTTCACTTGCAATGACAGAATTTTCTATAAAGCTACCAGCTAACTCCTAACTTCCTAATACCTAATTTCCTAATATTATGACCAAAGAAATTCGTTGTGCCGATTGCGGACCTAATTTTGTGCATCATCGCTTACAATATTCTTCTGCTCGTTTGGAATGGGTTCTTTTGCCAATGGTTGGGTGGACAGATACTATTTGGAAAAAAGTTCGACCGGCAATGCGTTTGTTGCCTTATGAAAAAGTTTTAGTCCCCTTGTTTAAGGCGCTAAATTGGATCGGAATAAGTAAGATCGTGGAGCATCCTGCCGACGAGCAAGACGGACGATCCAAATGTTTTTGGGAAGAAGCACAGAAGCGGGGGGTACAGATGTACAAATTCCATTTTATTAATTCTTCTAAAATCAACAAGGGCATATTTGTAGCAAATATTCATGGAAAGAATATTGTTTTTGATACGTTGCCACGTCCGGGAAGTGAACACTCGCCATCTATTGAGTGGATGGACGACAAAGCGGTGATGCGGGAAAAATTCAAAGTGGCAGGTTTGCCGATCGCTCGGGGTGGTTGCGCTTCAAATTTTAAACAAGCCCTAGAAATATTCAATTCCATTGGTAGAGAAGTGATTGTGAAACCACGTACCGGTTCACGTTCTCGCCATACCACAACATATATAACTACTCCAGAAGCATTGAAAATTGCCTACGACAAAGCCAAGCAACTGTCTCCGTGGGTGGTGGTAGAAGAGCAACTTCGTGGTTTGGTTTTTCGTGTCACCGTTATTGGGGGAAAAGTAATCGCTATAATGCGCCGAGAGCCTCCGTATGTAATAGGAGACGGTGTGCACACCCTGCAAGAATTGATTGTCGAAGAAAACAAGCACCCAGCGCGTCAGGGGCCAATTTTTCATACTATTGAGCTTGATGAAGAGGGTTGGGGAGAATTGAAGCGTCAGAATTTAACCATGGAAAGTATTCCTGAAAGCGGACGTTTTGTAGCGTTGGGCCAGAAAATCGGCCGTGGATCAGGTGGTTCCAATAGCGATGCGACCGACAATGTTCACCCAGAAAACATAAAACTTTTTGAAAAAATCGGAGTATATCTGCAAGATCCATTAGTTGGGATCGATTTTATTATCGAAGACATGACTCGGCCTTGGCAAGAGCAAATGCCTTGTGGGGTGATCGAGTGCAACAGCCTTCCTTTTATCGATCTTCATCATTTCCCCATGCGTGGCGAGGTACGCAACGCCGCTAGCGCCCTTTGGGACTATGTTTTGGGGTATTATAAGAAATAGATAGCCGCAACTACGATATTTCTTTGACACTTCGGGTGGTTTCACGTATAATGATTTGGAGGAGATTTCTTTTATTTTAGCCAAAATAACTTATGAGAACCATTTCTTCCAAGGTTTATCTTTTTTTGATTTTTTCTATAGCACTTATTGCTATTTTTTTAATTCATTCGGTTTCCAAAGCAACAGATAGCCACCCACGAATACTTCTCAGTGACGAGAGGGTAATGAATCGTTTGCAAGATAAAGAAGCCTCCAATGACCCGAGCTGGGTAGCTATTAAAGCGGCTTGTGATGGTTATTTGAAAAAAACTGTTCAATATCCTGATGGTGATGATTATCCATCAGGAGGAATTGGTGAGGGCTACCAAGGTGAAGATTACCTAGATCCTATTTTAAATTTAGGCCTTTGTTTTAATGTTTTAAAAACAAAAAACCCAAGTTTAGCAAACCAATATGCTACCAAAGGAATTGAAATATTAAGCAAAATTTCTGTTTTGCCAGGAAAACCTCATTATCAAGATCCAATTCGTGATTCGGTATATGGTATTCGTTTTTTTGGGGTAGGCATGGCACTTGGCTATGATTGGTTTGCCGAAAAAATGACAGATGGACAAAAAACACAGGTTTATTCTTCTCTGAATCATTGGATCGAAAAATACGAACAAAAAGGTTTTGGCCGCCAACATCCACAAGGAAACTACTACGCCGGTTATTACGCTGCTAAAGGGTTAGCTGCTATTGCCACCGAGGGTGAAAATCCAAAAGCAGCAGAACTTTGGAGTTCTTGGTTAAGTAACCACAATAATTTCGTGCAACCATATTATGAGAAATGGCTTAGAGGTGGTGGCTGGCCAGAAGGTTGGAATTATGGTCCGCTTGGTTCAATCAATATGACCTGGCCAATTTTGGCAGCCAAAACTGCAAAAGATCTTGATTTGGTTCATAGCACTGCCAAGCCATTTTCTTTCCCACTAGATCAAGCTTCTAATTTGATGCACTTTGCCTGGCCAACTCAAAAGAGTTTGGATGATCGCGGTGAGATGAAGCAAAACGACAATCCATCCGCTACTAATCCACGTCTATATACCGTAATGGCCGGAGTTGCCGAATTTTTTAACGATCCAATTTCTCCTTATTTCAATAAGTACGCTGCACAAGTTCGCGATCTAAGTGATGATAAAATATCTTTGTGGGCAGATTTTCTATTCTGGAATCCTAAGGCTCAGCAAAAAGACTATGCTGCTCAACCATTATCATTCGTTGCACAAGGCATGAACCAGATCGCTGTACGTTCTTCTTGGAACCAAGATGCTACCTGGGCATCGTTTGCTTCTGGTCCTTACACCAACAACCCAGATTCTGGGGAACAATTCTACGACGAAGGTGGTTTGGCGATCGTAAAAGGTAGCACTCCATTTCTAGTTAATTCTCCCGGAACACTGCTCCGCAATAAAGTAGCGGGCGTAGCGGAAGATAAAATTTATGACAATGTTTACAGCGAGAACTATGGTGGTAACCGTGGCTTTTACAATATTTTTTACCCAGGAGCACGTGGTCAGGATGCTTATTCTCCATCCTTAACCAACGCTGCTGATGTGCCAAAAACTAAGCTAATCAACACTGAAGACAAAGGTGCTTATACGGTATTTCGTGGAGTTGATTTGCAAGATATGTACGGTCCAAAAAGCGCACCACGCGCGGATCTTTGGAATAGATCTGTGGTGTACTTGCGCCCTGATATGTTTGTAATTTTTGATGAAACTAAAGTTACCAATTCTAGCATCGATCAGCATCTAGCTTTTCATTTGACTTACACCCCAAGAGAAATTGATGGACCGGTTGGGGGTCATCGTATTGCGGTAGATCAAAATAGTAAGTACGTTGGCTCTATGACCACCGTCTACCCAGAAAACAATCGTATTACTAAACCGAAAGATTTATTTGGCGTTGGTAAGGTCTACCAAGTAGAAGTGCGTCCTGCCAACACTAATGTAAATCAACAGTGGCTAACGGTTTTTGATACCGCTTCTCAATCTGCTGATATCAAAGCCGAAAAATTAGTAGTAAGTGGTGGTGCCTACGGAGCAAATCTTAAAAAGAGCGGTGTAAATTATGCAGTAGTATTTTTACCAAACGGTGCTTATGGACAAACAAGTTTGTCTTATAGTGTACCAATGCAAAAATCAATTAACCTGGTCTATGGTTTAAAACCAGGTGGTTATTCCATCACTTCCAAAACTGTGTCCGGGCAACAGGCGGTTACCATTACTTCGGGTGGAAGCTACCAAGCTACTGATGCTGGTGTACTATACTTTGCTATAGGGAATAATGAGGTGACAATGAACCCAGCAAGTGATTTTGTTTCTGCACCTCTTCCAACCCCAACTCCTACACCTACACCCGTACCTACTCCAGTTCCAGTTCCAACCCCTACACCGGTTCCAACACCGACACCTGTTCCAACTCCCTTACCATATCCAGCAGATCCAGATAACCTGATAAAACTTTTCCGTTTAAAGAATAAACGCACTAACAGTGAGTACTTTACTAAGTACGAAGCTGAAGCAAAGTCTCTTCTTCAAAATCCAAACTGGCAAGATACCAAAATTAATCTTTGGGTGCTTCCTCCAAATTATTGCGATCGAAACAGCGGATCAGCGATCACACTGTTTTATAGATCGATTGAACAAAAAAATCTTTACACCCGAAGTTCAGCCGAAAAGTCTGCTTTGTTGAAAAACACCTATTGGAAATATCACTCCGATTCATTCTGTTCTGCTACCAAACCAACTGAAAAAAGTGTGGCTGTATACCGTTTTAGAAATTTAAAAACCGGTGTTTACAACTATTCGATTGGCTATTATGAGCGTCAGGCCTTGATGAAAAATAAAGCTTGGAAATACGAGGGTGTAGTTTTTGTAGGGATAATTAAGTAAATCAGATAAAGTCTCGCACTACTTCAAACAATGAAAAGCACTCCCTAAAAGGAGCGCTTTTTTGTTGATAATCGATAGGTGTAAAATATGTTGAATAAGCATGTTTTGGGCGTGCTTTATAATGAGTGCCAGAGCATATTTTTTGGCTAAAGTAAGCGATTTTTTTTCAAAATACCATTGACAAATACTAAAAAATATGGTATTATTTTTTGTTCTATAAAAGGGAGTTTTTGGTAAGTTATCAAGCATTTATCTGGGGTGTGAGCCATGGTTTTGAAGAAGAGTAACTTTACTTTTGTCAGTTCATTTAAACTTTGGTGGTTTTCACAAAAGTTTCAGTGAACCGAAAACAAAAAGAAGGAGAGTGGTCATATGGTGAAGCGTACGATCGCTTTTTTTCTCGCTGTGTTTGCCGGTCTCTTTTTTGACCTAACCATCCCTCCCCGTAAAGTTTTGGCCAAGTTTTTGGCCAACAAAGTGTGGGGGGCGGAGCTTCCCAAGGAAGAAGTGGATGAAGAAGCAGAGCCACAGGTAGAGCGGGCGTGCGATGAACAGTGCGAAGAAAGAATTGGGGAGTTGCGCACGAAGCAACGACAGATCACAGATTTGTCGTTTATGCTGAGCACACAACCCCTTCCGCACGCTTGGCATCACGAAATGCCGCTAAGCGAAAGAAAGCCGGTTCGGTCGGGAAAGGATATTACTAAAAACCCGCCACGCCGCCTTTCGCCAATACAGGCTGCAGAAGCCATTATGGCAGTCATCGCGAAGCTTCCAGAGCCGCCATCGCTGTACGAAATGACGGAGGAAGAAGCGATCATCTGGGACGATATAATGCAGAGACGCTCGGGGGCATTATTAGTTCTTGAAGGCCGCCATCCCGGTTATCCCTCGCTTTCGGTGATGTTCCTTAAGAAGTCAAAACACCGCCGGACAAAATAACAGCTCCTATCTTTCACCGGAGGGAGCTTACCTGTGCAACAAAGCATATTTGTTGTAAAGGCAAAAAAACAATTCCGACTTAGTCGGAATTGTTTTTTAGTTTAACCTAGAAATATTTTGTTTCCTTTTTGTGCAACTAATTTTTCTTTCAGTAACTGTTTGATAATAGTACGTAGGCGTTGTGGTTCGGTAGTAGGGAAGTGGGTTTTTAAACCAGCCAAAGAAATAAAAGTATTTTGGGTTAACACTTTAATAAGTGCCCCACGAATTTGTCTGTCTGAGCCCGCAAATTTAGATTGTGCAACATGGTGCGCACTTTTTTTGCTGGGATTAGGAAAATGTTTTTTTAGGTATGCTCCATAATCCATTAAAGCGAAGTACCATTCGCGTGGATTTTTTTGATCAAGTGTTTGGGCGATGAGAGGTAATAATTGTTTATCGGTAATGGCTTTTTTTCTTGGGAAAAAATAATGAATAAAAACGGAACGGATGTTGGTCTCGATAAATATCGTTGGGATGTTAAAAGCAAAAGCGCAAATTGAGCCAACAGTATTCGGTCCGATTCCTTTAAAATTTTGAATGATGAGCGGATCTTTGGGAAATGTTCCGCCAAAGTCTTCGTTGATTTTTACGGCTATTTCATGTAGATACAAAGCCCGGCGATTATAGCCCATTCCTTGCCACAGGGTTAAAACATCTTTCAAAGAAGCAACTGCTAGTGTTTTGAAATTGGGAAATGTTTTAATAAATTCCTGGTATTTTGTTTTTACACGCTCTACCTGAGTTTGTTGGAGCATGATTTCCGAAACAACAATTTTGTATGGGTCGGTAGTGCTTCGCCAGGCAAAATCACGCCGGTTAGTTTTGAAAAAAGCGTAAATAGTTTTGTGGAATTTTTTGATCTGTTCTGGGGTTAGTTTTTTGTACATATTATTTTTTATCCAGAGGGGGTGCTTGTCTACTTGCCATCCGGTTTATGGCTCAGTAGCTTCTTCTGCAACAAAATTCAGTTTAGCCCTAAGTTTTAAAAGAGTCCAGGTAGAAGGGTCCCTTAAAGCCGAGAAAGTGAAAGGAGTTTGTTATCCACATTAAACCAGTTGCGTTCTTTTTAAATCCTGATCTAAGAAAATCACTTTTTCGACCTTATACACAACATGTTGTGTCTTTATCCACAGCTTATACACTATATATAGTTTTAAGAGGTGTGTTATAATGGGTGAACTTTATAAAAAGTTTACTTAATTTAAACCATGCTTTTATGACGTCGAGCATCCTAACGATTATCAAACGAGACAAAACAGTAGCTGATTTTGACCCCAATAAAATCAATACGGCTATCCAAAAAGCTTTTATTGAAGTCAAAAATGGCTATGACCCAGAGAAAGTCATGGAGATCACCAAGCTGGTAATCGAAGAGCTCGAAGCGCTTTTTGCGGATTCTACACCTTTGGTAGAGCGCGTGCAGGATGTGGTGGAAAGACAACTGATGCAGCAAGGATATTTTGATGTTGCCAAGTCATATATTTTGTACCGCTACGAACACAGCAAGCAGCGTGAAGAAAAAGTGAAAGAAACATTGGAAAAAATAGAGCAAAATGCCTTAACCATCATCAAGCGTTCTGGCAAAAAAGAGAATTTTTCTTTTGAAAAGCTCAAAAGATCATTAGAATACGCGGTAAAAGGGTTTGAAGATGTGGTAGATGTGAATGTTGTGCTCAACCAGTGCCGTTCAGAGCTTTATGAGAACATCAAAACTGGTGATATTTCTCGCGCCCTCATTATGACCGTTCGAGCAATGATCGAACAAGACCCAGCCTATTCCAAGGTTGCAGCTCGACTTTTGCTGTTTTTAAACTATAAAGATTCCATTGGAGCTGATGTGATCGATTTTAGTCAGCTTGAAAAACAATACCGTGCTGCCTTTATCCAAAACATTAAACGTGGCGTAGAACTCGAAAGACTCGATCCAAAACTTTTGACTTTTGATTTGGAAAGATTGAGTAAGGCCTTGGTGGTTGA